>JABSRF010000350.1 GCA_013215275.1 Oligoflexales bacterium
AGTGCGCAATCACAGGCCAGAACTGTACTAAAATTAACCATCAATGGGTAGGACATTTATTTGGAGTTACCTAAAGCCGTCGATAAAGTGCGAGCTTCTGAACACAAGAAGTTGATAGCCGATGGATATGATTCAGTTCTTTTTAAAAGCCGATGGTTATTGCTCAGGAAGCGTAGTAACCTTGATACCAGCCAAGATGTATGCCTCAAGGAGCTACTAAAGTATAACCTCCGGACCATGCGAGCCTATCTTCTTAAGGAACAGTTTGATTTATTCTGGTCCTACAGTTCTCCTGCTTGGGCAGGAAAGTTCCTAGATAAATGGTGTACAAAGGCCATGCGCTCTAAGATCGACCCAATGAAGAAAAAAGCCAAGATGCTACGCAAGCACAAGCCATTAATTTTGAACTGGTTCAGAGCGAAGGGAGAACTATCTTCAGGTGTTGTTGAGGGGTTAAACCTCAAGGCAAAACTCACATCGAGAAAATCTTACGGATTTAGAAACCCCGAAATGCAGAAAACTGCTCTATATCATAGCCTTGGGGACCTTCCAGTACCTGAGTGGACCCACAAATTCTGCTGACGAGGCAAAAATTTTAATTTTCAATGTTCATCTCCAGGATAATTTTATGCAATCAAGCCGATTCCAGCAGGTCGTTAATTTATTACAATCAAAAAGAAAGAACTAGCAATACTCACAAAAAAACAACAGTATGGTAGCGTTTAAATTACTTGTATCATCCATTCTATTCTTCGTTAGTAAGCCATTCTGGAAGTCGTGAAGACGAAACTCAGAAAATTTGGATATTCCTGAATTTTTTGGCTGCTTTTTAAAAAGAGTTTCATCCCCTTTCACAAACTTTTGGCCTTTAAGGGATATAAGCATATCCCAAACCCTTATTTGCGGACGAAAACAAGGTCTTGTATAAATACCTAAGGTAAGTTGTAAGACCATAGCTATCACAGCATTGATTAACTATCCTTTCGTAATCGTGCGTTGCACGAGGTAAATCACAATCCTCCACTGGAGAAAAAATGAGCAACTTTCGTCCCCTCTCATATCTATCCGAAGCCAAGCGCTACAGTAGTCGCATCACAACGAAGCAAACGAGCAAGGATTGGCTCGTACCGATTCCCTCCGACCGCTGGGACGAAGTGCTTAATGGCATAATCAATCAGGATGCACGCGAATGGCTGAGGCTACAAAAGGCGGGGCAGCTAACCCCCATTCCAAAGGTATGGGTGGAAGAAGTGGTGGAATCGCTCCAGCTGTTTCTTGCAGGCGGGAATGAAGTCGAAAGTCTTATGATTCTGAGGCAAAACAAGGATGCAGGCATTTCAGAGGATGGCATGTTGCCACCCAGTAAATTGTGGGCTCCCTTAGCCAATGAAATGACGGCTTCCGGAAAAGCACATCGAGTAGGATTTTTGTCGCCCGCCGAAGGTAGTAACATACCGGAAAGCCATGTTGAGGATGCATTATTGTCGTACCTAATGTCTTGCTACCAATTCGACCAGCTGCAAAGCAAGAAAGCAAAGCAAGGCAATAGCGAAAAAACACCGATTTCACTATCTTTTCCCGACAGCAAAAAACGAAGCGAAACCCTCAAACTCATTGAAGCCTTATACTGGTCTCAAGATCTTATTTCCGCACCAGCAAACATACTGACACCCGGAATACTCCAGCAGGCTGTTGAAGAGTGGGTGGCTACTTGTGAAAGTGTCAGCATGGAAGCAATCGTAGGTAACAAACTGCTCACATACAATGGCTGCCTAACTGACACCAATTATGGCTGCGGGATGATACACGCTGTAGGACGAGGTGCCATGCAAGAAGAGGATCGCGAACCACGACTCCTCAAGTTGGTGTACACCCCCGCAGCTCCCACTAACAGTAACAAACATATTGCCTTGGTCGGAAAAGGAGTCACTTTTGATACAGGAGGCCTCAACCTAAAACCAGCCGGGAGCATGATCAACATGAAGAAGGATATGGGTGGCGCTGCCCTGGCTCTGGGGCTCTTTCGAGCACTGGCAGAAGGAAACTTTCCCATTTCGGTTCAATGCTGGATTCCATCCGTAGAAAACTCTGTGGACGGAACCTCTTATCGACCTGGTGACATCATCCAGGCCGTTAACGGGAAAACCACCTATATCGGGAATACGGATGCCGAAGGACGACTGATTTTGGCCGATGCGCTTGCCTTAGCCAGTGCGGAAAAACCCGATATGATCCTGGACTTCGCAACTCTAACCGGGGCCCAACGAGTTGCCATGGGCATAGATATTCCATCGATACTTGGTCGCAATTCGCACGACTTGATGCCAGAAATCATGAAGGCTGCCAAGGTTGAGCGTGACCCTGTATGGCCCTTACCACTTTGGGAAGGATATAGAGACCGACTTAAACACAAAATTGCCGATCTACAAAATGTCCCCGACAGTGGACTAGCAGGCGCTATCACTGCAGGGCTTTATCTGAGTGAGTTTGTGGAAAAGGACATAAAATGGCTTCATGTGGACTTTAATGGCTTAGACATTCAAAAAGGCTTAGGGCAAGCGCAAAGCCTTAGAGCCATGAATCACTTCCTCAAGAATTACTATATATAAAATAATTAATAGCAGAAATTTTGTGCTTTTTCGGGCAAATTTTCTCGTAAAAAAGGGACTTAATCATGAATGCTAAACCTCAAGTCATTGTTGCAGGCAGTTATGTCAACGACTATTGTTTTACGACTAAGGTGATCCCAAAAGTGGGAGAAACTCGCATTGGAAAATTTAGCAGCTCACCGGGAGGCAAAGGCTTTAACCAGGCAATAGCCTGCTCCCGACTAGGAGTCCCGACGCTATTTATTGGAGCCACTGGAGAAGATTTGGCTGCAAATGAGCTAAAAAACTTCCTAAACACAGAAGAATTAAAGTGCAAACTCTACACCACCCCTGACGAACACACCGGTGTTGCCGGAATTATCGTTGATCATCAAGGTAAGAATCAAATCGTAGTCTCGCTTGGGGCTAATTCAATTCTTCCAATTGAGCATATGATTGAAAACAGCAGATATTTCGATACAGCCCAAGTTTTTTTATGCCAGCTCGAGGCGAACTACGAGGCTATGAATTTTGGTCTTAAATTAGCTAAAACGAAACGACTCAGGACTATATTGAATCCTGCACCCATCAACGAAGAAATAGATGAAAGCATATTACAAAATGTTGATATTTTAACACCAAACGAGCTAGAGTTTGCATTCCTATTAAAACATTGGCACACAATTGAGATTTCTGACTCTTTGGAAAATTTAGCTGATGAGGAGCTTGATAAACTCTGCAGGAAGTTAGGAGACGTGACCGTAGTTCTAACTTTGGGAGAGCATGGCTGCTTTGTTTCTAAGTCCACGAAAGAGGGTGGAGCCTACTTCCGAGTTCCAGCTTATCCCATACAAGCAATAGACACCACTGGTGCCGAAGACAGCTTCAATGGTGGACTTGCTGCAGGCCTAATCATGAGTAACTTCGATATTTCACTAAGTATAAAACTTGCAAATGCCATGGGGGGTTTGACAGCAACTCAAAAAGGAACTGCTCCTGCAATGCCAAAACGTAATAAGGTCCATGAGTTCTTATCCACCAGAAATGCTAAGGAAACTAGCAAACTATTTGGTCTTTTCCCTCACTGATTGCTTCGCCTAACTTATCTAAGCCCTCTGGAAGTAAGAAATCTACCTAAAAGAGACTAAACCCTAATCAAGCGATCTTTTAAATGGTAAAATTGAGGTTTTTTGGCAAATGGGTTTTGATAGCCTTTTGAG
>JABSRF010000351.1 GCA_013215275.1 Oligoflexales bacterium
TGAAACCTCAAATAGCCAAATATATCAACTACCTAAATTGCTTACTAGTTAGTCAATAGTATGGGACCAGTGCCTAATTAGAAATTATTGGTTGATTTTCTTAAGTAGGTCGAGGTTTTTTTCGTGAAGCGCCATATGACCTTGCTGAATACCCTCTGAAGCTAAGGCTCGCAAGGCAGATAAATTTTGAGCTAAACCTACGCAGCAGATAATCTCCGCAAGTTCTCTGGCATTAGGTTTTCCCAAAAGTTTCAATGCAGCTTGTGCCGTAGGGTGAAGTTTGGTGACCCCACCCACTGTGCCAACCGCCATTGGGAGTTCCAGCTCACCGTATAGGTTGCCTTTGGGAGTGATGCTCCACTTGGTCATAGGCCGGTATACCCCATCTTTGCAGCAATAGGCATGGGCTCCCGCTTCGATAGCACGCCAGTCATTGCCTGTTGCAATGAGGACAGGGTCGATTCCATTCATCACCCCTTTGTTGTGGGTGCTTGCACGGTAAATATCATAATAAGCAAACTGCCAGGCTCGGTATATCCTCTCGATGACCTCTTGTCCGGAAAACTGCTTACTCTTGAAGGCTTCCGGAGGAATATGGCAAGTTGCCTTAGCGATGCGGCGGTCTGTGAGGTTGCTTAAGATCCTCAGGCCTAGGTCGCGGCCTGGAAATATTTCTTTTGCAACCAAGAGAGAGACTTTTTCACACATGGTGTTGACAATATTAGCGCCCATAGCATCACAGGTATGAATGTGCAGGCTCAATACCAGGCTCTCGATTTCGGGTATGTAATACCAGCTTAAGTCCTGAGCGCCCCCACCTCTATTTATCAGGCGATCTTGGCCCACATTTGCATAGTCGATAATCATCTGTTTGTTTCGAGTGAGGATTTCATCGAAGGGAGTGTCAGGAGAAACAAATATTTGCACCTGTCCCGTCATGATGGGATCACTGCTACTCGTATGAAAACCGTGCCCATAGCGAGCAAGTTTGGCACCATGGCTTGCTGCAGCCAACACGCTACTTTCCTCTACTGCCATGGGAATGAGCACGTCTTTTTCGTTGATCAAGAAGTTGGTTGCAATACCTAGTGGAAGGCTATAAGTACCGACCGCATTTTCTATGAATGTATCAGCGAGCTCAGCTGAGATGGCGCCATACTGGTGGATAGCTTCTTTTTCATCGTCGTTCAGATTGGAAATCTTTGCTGAAACCTTGATACGCTCATTTGCAGGTAAAGCATAAAAACCTGGCAAGCGTGACGAACGACCTTCCACCATTTCCATAAAACTCCCCCCTACGGCTAACTCATGTTTGTTATCTAATACAATAAAAAAGCTTCGCCTCAAACTTTACTGTAATCAGGGCTAGGCTATCTATATTATTTGATACATTAATAAAAGAAACAGTTTTTAAAAAGGTGTTGCCTTTTATAAATCGCTGTACTTATAGCCAATTTTTCGCGTAAATACCAAGGGTAAAATCCTAATTTCTTTTAATTTTAGGTGCTTAAATGATCGAGTTAGACTCAATTGCGAAATCATATCCAGGAGTTCAACTGTTAACGGACATTAATATAAAGGTTGAGAAGGGGGAGCGCGTGAGCATTGTGGGGCCAGGAGGCTGCGGCAAAACCACGGTGCTGAAAATTCTTCTAGGCTTGGTTGCTCCTGAGGCTGGAGATGTGAAATTGATGGGCCAGTCGATTTTAGGCATGAGCAGCTATGAACGCGAAGAGATTATGAAAAATGTTGGCATGGCGTTTCAGCAAGGCGGGCTTTTTGACTTTATGACGGTCAAGGAAAACTTGATGTTTGCCATGGAGCATATGACAAGCCTATCTGATGATGAAATGTTGGCAACGGTACGCAGCCTCCTTGCCGGGGTCAAACTCGCTAGAACTGAGAACATGTACCCCCATGAATTATCAGGAGGAATGAAGAGAAGGGTCGGTATCGCCCGAGCCCTTTGTACGAATCCCTCGGTTGCAATTTTCGATGAGCCAACCTCGGGCTTAGACCCCGTGACTTCGACGATAATTCTCAATATGATTGGAGATTTGGCCTCAGGGGGTGAGGACAAAACCCTACTAGTTGCCACATCAAACACAGAAATAGCTGTACGCTTTGCTAGCAGAGTTATAGTAATCAATGAGGGTAAGGTGGCCGCAGATGGGCCTTGGCGAGACCTTCTTGTCAATGGTAGTGATTGGGTCAAAAACTTCCTTGGAGTGCGCTTCATTGGCCTTGACTTAGATTATGCTTATGAGCTTGATTTGCCAAAGCCATTCATTGCTCAGCATTGGCAGGTTTAAGGGTGGTTTGATCTTTTTTTCTCAGATAGGAATAAGAAATTGCATATTTTTCTCAACGTGATGTCCTTTCTTCTCAGTAAGCTTAGCCCTAAAAATTTGGAGAGGCTAGCCTACGGAATAACCTTTCTCTTTTTCAGAGTGATTGGTTTGCGTAAAAAGTTGATTTTGAAAAACCTTGATATTGTTTTTGGAGACCAGAAGAGTCAAAAGCAAAAAGAAAGAATTGGATTCGAATCATACTACCATTTTGTCCTGACAAGTTTAGAGTTTTTAGCTGAAAGAGACGGCAAACTAGGGGATCAGGTGAGCATTGAAGGTGAGCACTATTTAGCTGAAGCTAAGAAACAAGGCAATGGGGCTTATATTCTCTGCATCCATATGGGTAGCTGGGAAGCCATGGGAAGTGCCTTAACCAGACTAGGTTATCCCTCCAATGTAATCGTTAAAAAAGTCGGCTCGGAAAAAATGGATCGTTTTATCAATGATCTTAGGCGCAGGAATGGATTTTACTCGATTGTGCGTAGGAAGAAAGGCGATGCTGTCAAAGGTATCAAAAGAGCCTTGGAACGCAACGAACTGGTTGGTTTCGTGATGGACCAAGCACGGCCAGGAGAGCCTATGCTGCCCTTCTTTAATAAACCTGCAAAGACTAATACGAGCTTTGCTGCGATTCATCGCCGAATCCCAGCTCCTATCATCCCAGTTTATATCACCAGAGTCAAAGCTGGCCAGCACCGCCTAAAGGTTTTGGCACCTTTAGAGATGAACGGACGTGAGGCGGATGGCGCTGATGTTGAAACAAAATCACTTGCCTTTAATCGGGTGGTTGAGGATATGATTATGGCTTGTCCTGAACAGTATTTTTGGATGCATAACCGCTGGAAACTAAGCTAGTGTCCTACCAGCACCATGCGAGTTACCGCCTGAGATACGATTGAAACTGGAGGGAGCAATGGGGATGTTTCTTTATTCTAAGCGAAAAAAACCTTCGTCGATTCGCAAGATGCCTTGGTTGCCAAGGTTTGGTTTTTATCTTGATATTGCCGGTATCGAGGTGGTCTACAAGCAGGTACCCATGATGGAAACCGTCGCTAACCTGATGGAACGTGGGTTCACCTTATCTCATTTAAATCGCATAAAAAGAGAGCAGTTTGCCGAAATCGTGTTTCCGATCATCAAGAAGTCCAAGGTGTTTCAGACCACTGCTAAGACTATTTCTGTAGAATCTATTAAGAAGAAGAAACGTGGTGGGGCAAAGTCCTGATTTTCTGTGATTTAATCAATAAACGACTCGTGAGTTTTGTTTCTTTATGTTGTAAGCTCTCGTTTCTTTTTACTTTCAGTAGGCGCAGATGCCTTAAAAAGTTTTTGAAATCCTGGCAACCTTAAGTTTGGCTTTCTCACTAAACCCTAATCAAGTGACCTTTATAATGGCATAATTTTCAAGATTTTCACTGGATACATGAGCAAATTCACCAT
>JABSRF010000352.1 GCA_013215275.1 Oligoflexales bacterium
ATATGGTGAATTTGCTCATGTATCCAGTGAAAATCTTGAAAATTATGCCATTATAAAGGTCACTTGATTAGGGATTAACTGATCCAAATGTGTTTAAAGAGTTAGACAAAAAGATCGACATGGAATTTGTTCACCCTATGGGCCATAGGCTTATTCCTTACTGCATAGCCTTAGATACTGGATGGGAAGCAGATACGATCTATGACTATATTCGCATGAGGATGGGAGATAACAGGGTAATTGGTATCAAGGGATCTAAAGGCAATGGCCCAATTATTTCAACAACGCCTAGGTACCAAAACAAGGGAAATATCCCTCTTTTTAGAGTTGCAAAAGATACCTCTTTAGAAACCCTTTATTCGTGGTTGGAAGTGAAAAAACCAGGTCCAGCTTATTGTAATTTTCCCAAGTTTTACAAGGACACGAAGAAGCATGAAAGAAAGCTTAATTACTTTGAACAGCTAAAAGCATTTTACCGTAAGCCTTATTACAAGAAAGGAGTGCTCCATTATGAATGGGATTACAGTGGTAGAAAAGAATCAAACGACTGTCGCAGGTATGCCATGGCTGCTCTGTTTCACTCGCTAAGGCTAGGTGCAGACCTTAATAAATGGTGTGACGACATCATGTCAAACACTCCAGAACAGATGAACGAGATTTTAATGAGGGAGGAAGCTAGTGGTTTCTACTGAATGGGATCCCTTGGAGGATACCAAGGCCCAGTATAAGAGCGTGGTCAATGCTTTGCTGGACTTAGAGGAAGGAGAGCAGTCATTTGTTATCGACTCAAATGGAGCTAGACGAGCAGTCACAAAAGCAGACTATCAGTGGCTTTCCCAGCGGGAATCAAGGCTTTTAGCAAGACTCAACAAACTAACTGGCAGAAGTGCCAGCAATCTTTACGCTAAGGACTAGTAATGGAAAAGATCGGAAACCTTTGGCTTCCCTACGAAGCAAATGCATATAAGCAGGTATCCCCAAGCAATAAGGCCATCATGGGCTGGGATTTGCCAGGGGTTTCTGATGTAGACAACCAGCTTTTACCTGCTCTTGGTGCATTGCAAGCAACTAGCACCGATCTGCAGAGAAACGACCCTTTAGCTGGGGGCTTTCTAAGAAACCTAGTCAATGGGACCATTAGCCTTGGCCTGCAGCCAGAGCCAATCATTGATCATAAATTTCTTGGTATTACTCAAGATCAGGCTGATAAATTCACTTACCAAGCTGAGCTGCTTTGGGGGATTTTTTCAAGCTCAGTTGAGGCAGATTACACGAGGCGTAAGACATTTTGGGGGATGGAAAAGCAGGTCTGTTACTCAAAAGCTTTGCTTGGAAATGCCTACGCAATCAGGAAATTTTGAGCCGATGGTATTTTTGGAACATGCATCCAGCTCATCGAGGACCACCGGGTGAAAACACCACCCAATAAGATTGATGCGGACAACATCATTGACGGGATAGAGTTTGATGAGAAAACAGGTGAAGCAATCAAGATTTGGATTAGGAAAAAAAACTTTAGTCAATCCGGGCTCGAGGAAGACTTCGAAGGGGTTCCAGTCCTTGATGAGCAAGGGATTAAGCAGATCCTTCATGTCAAACGAGACGATGAGCGCATTGGAGGGAGCAAGGGTGTTCCTCTTCTCAACAACATTATAACATTGCTTAAACAGACAGGCCGCTACACTGAGGCAGAGGCGGAAGCTAGTGTCATCAACGCTTTCATAGCTTTTTATACGACAACCGAAGGTGGAATTGCTCCAAATTCAACACCCCCAAATAGAGGGCTCAGAGTAGAAGGAAAAGCAGGCTATCCACCACCCCCAAGCGAAATTCGCTCAGGACAAACTTACAACCTAGCGCCTGGGGAATCCATCAATCAGCTAACCCCTGGACGCCCAAACCCTTCTGCTGAAACATTTTTAATGGCAATGATTAAGTTCATGTCTTGTTATTTGCAAATTCCCTACGAAGTACTTTTAGGGGTTTACAATAGTTCATATTCAGCAAGTAGAGCTGCTATCATGCAGTCCTATAGGCTTTATCAAAAAGAAAGACAAGACCTTGCCTTAGAATTTCACAACTATGTTTGGTCGTGGTTTATCTCAGAATGTGTGGCAAAGAGACTGCTCAGAGCACCGGGGTTCTTCTCGAACCCCTTAGCTCGGCGGGTATATTTGCAAGTTGAATGGATGGGAGATTCCCCACCCCAGTTAGACCTTTCAAAAGAAGCGCGTGGCGTAAAAGAATTTATCGATATGAGGCTTGGTTCTCGCAAGTACTTCTCAAGAACAGTTCTGGGACAGCGTTATGACAGGGTGCAGCAGCAGCTAGCCAGAGAAGAGGCCAATCTTCCTAAACCCGAAGAGAATCAGGAGCAAGATTTTGACAAGAGCGCGTAGAACAATTAACGCGGTTTTAAACGAGCCATGGGCAGCTACCGCCGAAACTGTGGAAAAGGTGTGGACGGTTGTTAACCGACTTGGGGATTCTGAAGCCCTGAGAGCCAAATTAGGGGAACTGCCAAAAAATACACAGCATACTCAGCTTAGAAATGGCGTGGCTATTATATCGATCGTGGGGCCGCTTATACGTTACAGCAATGTCATGTCTGAGATAAGCGGCGCTACGAGCTACGAGGCATTAGCTAAAGAGATTAACCTAGCTGTGGAAAACCCAGAGGTGAAATCAATTGTTCTGGAGTTTAATTCAGGAGGCGGGACTGTAACAAGCTGCTCTGAACTTGCGTCCCAGCTCCAGCGGCAAAAACAACATACTTTTTCCAAGGAAATCGTAGCATATGTTGATGGACAGTGCTGCTCTGCAGCCTACTGGTTAGCATCCGCATGTTCAAAAATCTACGCCTCAGACACAGCAATGATTGGATCTATTGGGGTTCAGATGATTGCAAGCGCTGATGATAATAAAGAAGGCGAAATTAAGTTCCTTTCATCTCACTCACCTAATAAAAACGCTTCAGTTTCAAGTAAAGAGGGCAAAGAAGAACGGCAAAGAATAGTCGACGACTTAGGTGAAGTCTTCGTGGGATCGGTGGCAAAGCACCGAGGGATTAGCAAAGAACAGGTTCTTAAGAATTATGGTCAAGGCTCTGTTTTTGTAGCAGGTGATGCTCTAAGCAGAGGAATGATAGATGGAATCACAACATTGGAGGGATTAATGGACAAAATAACGACTGAAAAGACAGACCAGAAGGAAGAAATGGTAAACGCTCAAAAAAAAGCGTTTGAAGAGGGGAAGGCTTCAGTTGACATCGAGGCCGTTAGAAAGGAGGCAGTAAACCAGCAAATCGTTAGGATTAAATCAATCCTCACTGTAGGTGCTACAGTCCCAAGCTATTTACTTGAGTGCATAGATAATCCAAAGGCAAGCGAAAAAGATGCAGCATTCGCTTTATGGAAATCACAGCAGGCAAGTAAACCACCTTCTCCAGAAAGTGAGCAAAGTCAGGCTAGCTCCTACTTAGCGAGGGTTGCGGCTGCGAGCTCACAAATCAATGTAGATCCACCCATTGAAGAAAAGCCCAAGGATGAAAAGCAGGAAACCCAGGACGCAATTGATGAGATTGCTGGATTTATAGCATAAGGAGAGCTATGAGAAACGACTTTGATATTTACCCTGGTCAGCCAGGATATAACCCAGGCATCGGCTATATAGTCGCTGTAGCGAAATGTAATCGCCAATCCCCCAAATATTCGCTTTAGCACGTTTTGGCTGGATTTTTTCT
>JABSRF010000353.1 GCA_013215275.1 Oligoflexales bacterium
CAAGCTCTTGGATATAAGAGGCCAGTTGAGGTTCATTATAGCATTCAATAACAAGTTTTAGTTTTACTTATACAAAGATATTTTTGGTCTGGACAGTGGGGTCCACTTCAGACCAAACTCAACTTTTACCTTGTTTATCATCTCAATTACTTAGTAAGACCAAATGCGGATTATGATTTTCTCCAAAAGACTAAGATATGAGACATCGGATCTAGTCTTGGCCTTATTGTCAAAAAAAATACAAGCTTAGGCTACATGAATATTATTTATTGACCGCAGCCCGCAGTTTTTTCGCTGCAGATACCATATGGGTCAGAGAGGGTATGACTTCATCCCAACTCCGAGTCTTCAAACCACAATCTGGGTTCACCCAAAGATTACCTGATGGTAATACTGCTTTTGCCTTGCCCATTAGATTCTCCATCTCCGCTAAAGGTGGAACCCTAGGAGAATGAATATCATAGACTCCTGGTCCTATTTCATTTGGATATTTAAATTCCACGAAGGCATCCAGTAGCTCCATATTTGATCGGCTCGTTTCAATTGTGATGACATCTGCATCTAAATCTGCAATTGACTTGATGATGTCGTTAAACTCTGAATAGCACATATGGGTGTGAATTTGAGTATCATCCTTAACTCCGCAAGAACTCAGCCGAAATGCCCTAACAGCCCATTCTAAATAATCTTCCCACTCACTATGTCGTAATGGTAAGCCTTCCCGAAAAGCAGGCTCATCGATTTGAATTGCTGCAATCCCCGCTTTCTCAAGGTCCACAACTTCATCGCGTATAGATAATGCGATTTGAAACGCTGTCTCGGATAGAGGCTGGTCATCCCTGACAAAGCTCCATTGTAAGATGGTAACTGGTCCGGTCAACATTCCCTTCATCGGGCGCTGGGTCAGAGATTGAGCGTATTTGCTCCAATAGACTGTCATTGGCTTTGGACGGCTAACATCACCAAAAATGATCGGTGGCTTTACATACCTAGATCCGTAACTTTGCACCCAACCATAGCTGGTAAAGACAAAGCCCTCAAGGCATTCACCGAAATATTCAACCATGTCATTCCGTTCAAACTCACCGTGAACCAGCATGTCTATTTCGGCTTCATTTTGAAAGGAAACACACTTTCTAGTTTCCTCTTTTAGGAAACTGTCATAGTCAGAGTCACTCAATTTGCCTTTTTTCCACTTTGATCTTGCTTGTCGTATTTCCTTGGTTTGAGGAAATGAGCCGATGGTTGTGGTTGGGAAATCAGGGAGATCCAGCTTAGCTCGTTGCTTAACTTGGCGATCTCTGAATTCTGATATTCGCTCGAAATCTTGATTGCTTACTTTTGCAAGCCTTTCTTTTACAGCAGCATTATGAATAAGCTCACTAGACTTTCGTGATGCAATCGCTGCTCGGTTTTCATCCAATGATCGATTATCGCCAACTTCATGCAGCAATTCACTCAAAGAGACGATCTCATTAAGTTTCTCATCTGAGAAAGCGAACCATTTTTTTATATGTTTATCGAGTTTTTCTTCATTTTTTAGAGTGACTGGGCTATGCATAAGCGAACAGCTCGAAGCGACCCAGACGCGGTCTATGCCTACAGTAGCAGCAGCCTTTTGCAAAACATCAAGTGAGTTATCAAAGTCATTCCTCCAGATATTGCGTCCATCAACAATGCCAACAGATAGGACCTTATCTTGCGGGAAATTTTTTAGCGCTAAATCCAAGTCTTCCCGCCCCCGAACAAAGTCAAAGTGTAAGCCATCCACAGGAAGGGCCAAATAAGAACTGAGGTTGTCACGAACACCACTAAAATAACTGGCCACCATTAACTTAGCCGATCCCTTTGACCTAGAGAGACGGTCATATGACTTTTGAAGAGCGATAGACTGCTGTTCGCTCAGATCCATTGAGAAAATGGGCTCATCAAGCTGGATCCATTCGGCACCTGCGTTACTAAGTTTTCCAATGACTTCTTCATAGACATTCAGAAGATTGTCTAGCAACGTATACTGATCAAAATTTGCGTGTGCTTGCTCGTGTACTTTACCTAATGCCAAGTATGTAACCGGCCCAAGCAAAACAGGTTTGCCATTAATTCCTAGAGCCTTAGCTTCCTCAAACTCATCAAACACTTTGCTGCTACTCAAAGTGAATTTAGTTTCAGGACCAAATTCAGGGACGATATAGTGGTAATTAGTATCAAACCATTTTGTCATCTCACTCGCAAAAGTTGAAACTTTCCCGGTCTGACAATCCTTGTCGTCTGCGACGAATGAAGCCCCTCCTTCGGTCCCGCGAGCAATCGTAAAGACTGTGTTCACATCGGTTTCTTCACCTTGCCATCCAAACCTTGATGGAATATTGCCCACAAGGCAGCTCATATCGAGAGTCTGATCATAGAAGGAAAAATCATTAACGGGAATAAGGTTTATTCCCGCTTTTTTTTGCTTCATCCAATTATCATGGCGAATCTGAGATCCAACCTTCATCAGTTGCTCTTCAGAGATCTCACCCTTCCAGTAACTCTCGGTCGCTTTTTTTAGCTCACGTCTTTCGCCAATTCTGGGGTAGCCAAGGGTGTGAGATTTTATCATTGAGCTCTCTCCTATCAGGTTTTGTTTAAGATGTTCTGTTTAAGAATCTTAGCGGTTTCAACCCATGAGTAAAAATGCTAAATACTCATGAATTTATGAACTGTACTCATGTTCAATCTAAGGAAGATCATTATGGCGAGAATCGAGAGGATGCATTTGGAAATTGTGCGGGCAATACAGACCCATGGCTCCGTAACTGCAGCAGCTGAATCTCTTTTCGTGACTCAATCGGCCCTCAGTCACTCCATTCGCAAGCTCGAAGAATCCTTCAACCTGAAAATTTGGTACCGGGAGGGTAAGCTGATCCGCTTTACTCAAGGGGGTGAATACTTACTGTCTTTTGCCAACAGGGTTTTGCCTCAGCTAGAACGGGTAGAAGCCCAGTTGCATCAATTTGCACTTGGGGAACGAGGAACCTTGAGAATAGGGATGGAGTGCCACCCTTGTTACCAATGGTTATTAAAGGTAGCAGGACCATTCCTTAATGCATGGCCCAACGTCGACTTAGATGTAAATCAAAGGTTTCAGTTTGGAGGCATTGAAGCATTATTTAGCCATGACATCGATTTACTCGTGACACCTGACCCCCTTGAAAAGACCAAGGGTCTGATCTTTGAGCCGGTATTTGAGTACGAACAGGTTTTGGTTGTGAATACTGATCATCCTTTGAATGTTGAGGATTTTGTGGTGCCCGAGCAGCTCGCTAAGGAGGTTTTAATCACTTATCCTGTCTCCGTAGAAAGGCTCGATGTTTTTAGCCTTTTCTTGACTCCCTCAGGTGTTTTGCCCAAGCAGCATAAATTGATTGAGGCAACGGAAGTCATGTTACAGATGATCGCGTGTGGACGCGGCGTGGGTGCCCTACCTCGTTGGCTTGTGCTAGAACAACAAAGTCAATTTCCTCTCGTTCCCATCAAGCTTGGTAAAAATGGTATCAACAAAAAGCTCTATCTAGGGGTAAGAAAGCGTGATACTGACATCGACTACATTAGAGCCTTTATCAAAATGTCTCGAAAACAAATCTGCTAACCCTCCTCTGCCACAGCGAACAGTGAGGTAACTCCAAATAAATATTCTACCCACTATTCATGTGTGATCAGAACGCTATATTTTGGTAGAAACGGATGC
>JABSRF010000354.1 GCA_013215275.1 Oligoflexales bacterium
GAGTGCGCAATCACAGGCCAGAACTGTACTAAAATTAACCATCAATGGGTAGGACATTTATTTGGAGTTACCTAAAATATCAGTGACCCTTGGTCGGCTTCTTTATTCCATGATCGGCAACCCAGACTTTTCAATTGAGCATGTGTATATTCATCACGCTTTTTTGTGCACTGATAAGGACCCTGCAACAGCAAAAAAAGGTGAAAGCGTTTATCGCTTTTTTTTGCGCTCAAGTTTCCATGGCCACTTAGCAGCATGGAGGTTTGAGCGAGATCGCCTGAACAGGTCAAAGACCTCGCTGTACTCCCTCGAAAACAAGATGCTGACTGGCTACCTTATGTGCCTAATTTGGCCAATTTTATACCTCAGTATCAGTGGCTTCACCGGCTTAGTCATCTGCTTAAGCCTAATGCTAGCCGGAAAGTTTGTGTTTGAAGCGATCAATTATGTAGAACACTACGGACTCGTGCGAAGCGTAAATGAACCAATTGCGCCTCATCATTCTTGGAACTGCAACACACGCATGAGTTATATTGTGCTACTCGGCTTGGCACGGCACTCGGCTCACCATGAGCGGGGCCAAACTCCATACTGGCAATTAGCAGCTTATCCGGATGCACCTCAGATGCCCTATGGTTATTTGATCAGCTTACTTGTGTCTATGGTCCCTCCGCTGTGGTTTGCGATCATGGAGCCGAAACTTCAGCGATGGCATACACAGTATCAAAGTTAGCAGTGTAGCCTTTTCCTTGTGGTAATATAGTAGTAATATCAATGAGGATGCCAAATATATTAAGGGGTAGGTGGCGAAAACCAAGCTTAACCTGCCCCTTTCTAGTTTTAGATTGCAAACCAAACTCTCCTATGTAAATCTTGTTGGTATCCTCGGGGATATTACCACTAAACTAGAATCCCTTTGCCTTCAGCTATAGGGAGGATGTCAATAGCTCTTGAGGTTAACAATTGGACTTTCATACTTACTTCAGCATTGTAAATTCGGCAGACGTGGAAACTTCAATTGGTCGTTGGATGATTTTGGATTATCCTCGCCACCGTTCCACATTGGAATACAGTGTTTCTTCCGATAAGACTTGGACCATCACAGGCACCAATACCCATGAACGGCAAGCGACCTACCTCAATCATCTCGGAATTTACTTTGCTTGGGGTTATGAGGTTTCCGACAACCCTGAATTACCCTGGGATACAGGTAGGACAGCTAATGTTATTGAAAATAGACTCGACTTCTTTTACGGTGCGAACATTGTGTATTCAGCAAATTACTACTCTCTAGATAGTGGTCGTTGTTTGGTGCCAAAAGTAGTTGGTGGTGGGCTTGAGTTACCTGAGTGTCAGCATCGTTTCTTTAGGTTTTTTAATTCTCTACTCAAGAAAGAAGGCGCCTCGGAGTACGACCGTTTGACTCTTGAAACCTGTAGCTTCAAGCTTGTACAAAACCCTTGGCCTGCAATCTAGCCAGCTTGGTCTTTGATGGTGCCCTCCAAATCTTTCTTCAAATGATCTATTGCTTTTGCAGTTTTAGGTGCAATGCTGGAGTTTGTTGGAGCTGATGGTTGATCTGCAGCTCGCTCCTTTTTGGAAAATAAGCCAAAAAAATCATCCCTAATCATATATAGGCATGGAACAAAAAATAGAATCAAGACTGTGCCAAAAATGAGGCCATAACTCATTGCTAATGCTGCCGGTTCCAGGAAAAGGTCACGCCCTCCAATACCATAAACCAAGGGCAAGAGCCCCACGACCGTGGTGATGGTCGTCATCCATACTGCCCTAAACCTTCTACCTCCGGCATATATACAGGCCTCTTTGCTGGTCATGCCTCTCTTTTTTGCATTATTGATAAAGTCGACGAGCACGATCGAGTCATTGATAACCACTCCACTTAAGCCGATCATCCCTATCATTCCTAAAAAACTTAGGGGTAGGCCATGGGCATAAAATGCAAGGATAACTCCGATGATTCCAAAAGGTATTGCTGCCATAACCACAAATGGCTGGCTTAATGTTTTGAATTGGGTGACCAAGATGAAGTAAATAATGAATAATGCCACCAAAGAAGAGCTTTGTAAGTTTTCTACGCTTTCATTGGTGTCCTCATATTCGCCTCCCGCTAAGATGCGCGTCTGCTTAAATGTGTCACTCATTTGGTTTAACTTTGGAATCAAAGCGTTGTTCACGTCAATGCTAGTGGTACCTTCTTTGAGGTTTGCACTAATGGTAGCGGTACGAGTTCCATCCTTGTGACCAATGTAGCTTAGACCGGGGAGTTTACTGATTTGTGCTACTTTGCTGAAAGCCACAGCTTTTCCGAGTTTATTCGTGAGGTATGAGCTTTTTAAAGACGTCAGTAGGTCTTGGCCCTGGTTGTTGAACTTTACCCTAATAGGTAGCCTTTTTCCATCGAAGTCAATTTTGCTTGGGGTGATGCCGTCTACCACGGCCCTCACATGATATGATAACTGCTGATTGTCCAGGAAAGATTTTGCAAGTTCATCTTCCTTAGGGTTGATTCTAAGCTCATCTTTTCCAGCAACCAAGCTACTCCTCACATCCTTTACACCCTGAGTGCCATTGAGAAGCTGCTCTACCTGTGTGCTCGCTAATTGCAGCTCATCCAAGTCTTCTCCATACAAGGAAATAGCAATTGGCTTGCCAACAGGAGGGCCAAGATTGATCTTATCAAAACTTACATGGGTAAAGCCCTCAGTGCCCTTAAGGGCTTCGATTTTGGGTCTTAGGAGTTCTATAATCGATTCTGCAGAAATGTTTTTCTTCGATTGTTCCGTTAAGGTAAGTAACACTTGTCCCATGAATGGTCCAAATTTAGAGAGTAGGTCGTTGGGGTTGTTTTGAATAACGCCTATGCTTGTAATGTAGTGTTCGTAGTACTCCTTTGGTAATGTTTCGACAACCTTTTCGATCGCTCTGAAGTTCTTCGACGTCTTCTCCAAGCTGGTGTCGTAAGGTAGCTCTGCTTGGATAATCACACTTTTTGCATCATCAGTAGGAAATAAAATGAGGTCCATATGGAACCATGCTAAGTAAAGGCAAAACCCTAGCAAGCCAACAATTGCAGTGACAAAAAGATATCGGAAGCTCGGCATAGCTGAGAGAAGTTTGGTATAAATTCCACGCAAAATATGCCTCTGCTTATCGGTAGCCTCACCCTCGCTAATTTTGCCTCTTTTTTCGTTTTTTCTGCGAATGTACTGTAGGACATCATGAGCATGGGAAGGCAGTACGATCATTGATTCGAGCAGGCTCATGAGTAAGGTTATAATGATGACCATAGGAAGTGCATAGATAAACTTTCCAACAAGGCCCGACATATTCATTAAAGGGGAGAATGCTGCAATGGTGGTTAGAATCGTTGCTGTGACAGGAAAGAAGACTTCTTTTGTCCCTTTGACCGTAGCTGCCCAAGGAGGCTCTCCGTTTTCATAGTGTTGCCAAATATTTTCAGCGACGATGATTGAATCATCCACCACCATACCGATCACCATCACCAAACCAAACATCGTAATAAGGTTGACGGTCATCCCCTGATAGTACATGACAATGATGGTGGAAAAAAAGGCGATGGGCATGCCGATAGCCGTAATGAATGCGATCCCTTTTGCAAGAAAAAGTAGGGTAACTCCAAATAAATATTCTACCCACTATTCATGTGTGATCAGAACGCTATATTTTGGTAGAAACGGATGC
>JABSRF010000355.1 GCA_013215275.1 Oligoflexales bacterium
TATAGCATTCAATAACAAGTTTTAGTTTTACTTATACAAAGCTATTTTTGGTCTGGACAGTGGGGTCCACTTCACTCTTAATGTAAGCTCAACAACCAGCTCAGAGTTTGTCAATGGATATGAACAGAGTCATTACTTCAAAGCAAGCAATGCCGCTGCATCAGATGAATTTGGTTGCTCTGTCAGCCTTGATGGGGATACTCTCGTGGTCGGTGCAAGGTACGAAGATAGCAATCAATCTACAATTACCAATGGCACTGGATCTAGCTCTGACAACTCAAGCAGCAATAGTGGCGCTGTCTACGTGTATAGAAAAATTGGCACCACATGGGTTCAAGAGGCTTACATAAAAGCAAGCAACGTTGATGCCAATGACTATTTCGGATATTCGGTTAGTATAAGCGGCGACACAATCGCTGTTGGAGCTGATCAGGAAGACAGCAACCAAAATAGCATAACGAATGGAGACACCTCTAGCGCTGATAATTTGGCTGCTAACAGCGGAGCGGTCTATATCTACAAAAGAACTGGTACCACATGGGAACAGGAAGCATATATAAAAGCAAGTAACGTTGGTGGAGAAGACTATTTTGGGTATGCTATTAGCCTTCATAACGACACCCTTGGTGTGGGAGCATACCGTGAAGATAGTATTCAAAATAACATTACCAATGGATCGACGTCGAGCCCTGACAATGCTGCAACAAATAGTGGAGCCGTGTATGTCTATAAAAGGACGAATAATACCTGGGCTCAAGAAGCTTATATAAAGGCAAGTAATGTTGCAGGGAGCGACTATTTTGGTTATTCAGTATGTCTAGATAATGATACCTTAGCCGTAGGAGCCTACCTTGAAGATAGCGATCAAGATAGTATCACGAATGGATCCACAGCTAGCTCTAACAATTCTTCCACAAATAGTGGCGCGAACTAATGACTCCTGGGCACAGGAAGCCTATATCAAAGCAAGCAATGTGGGCTCAAGTGACTATTTTGGCTATTCTTTGAGCCTAGAAGGGGATACAATAGCCGTCGGAGCCTATCTAGAAGATAGCAACCAAAACTCTGTCACAAACGGTACAAGCTCAAGTTCAGACAACAGTTTCACCGATAGCGGTGCCGTCTACGTTTACAAGAGAACTAATGACTCCTGGGCACAGGAAGCTTATCTTAAGGCAAGCAACTCTGGCTCTAGCGATCATTTCGGAACCTCCATTAGCATAGACGGCGACAAATTAGTGGTCGGAGCTATAAATGAGGATGGTTCTGAGTTTTCCCATAGTGGGCCGAGTCTTGACTTTGATAATACAATCTCAAATTCAGGAGCAGGGTATGTCTTCCAGAGAGAAGCTAACACCTGGAGTCAGGTGCTTTTTATAAAAACAGCCAATGTAGGGTCAAGTGATAGCTTTGGTATCTCTTGTGCGATAGATAACTCAGTTGTTGCCATTGGTGCTAATTTGGAAGATAGCAGTCAAAACTACATATCCGACGGCCTTGGCCCACATCCATTAAATGACTCTTTTTCATCTTCAGGGGCTGTATACCTCTTCGATTAATAACAGATAATTACATTTTTTTTAATTTTTAGTCGGCAATTATCTTAGTGAAGAAATAAATTGCAATCCACACCTAGCTTGGTCATCAACTTCAATTTCACCATTTTTCTTTCCATCATCACACTCATTTGATACTTTAATTAAAGGTAGTTCATAAAAAAACAAGTTTCGAATGTGGGTTCTAGTAAATAAGAAAATAATATATTTTTGGAGCAAAAATGAAGTTGAATAATTTGTTAAAATTATTGTACTTTATAGCTTTTCTAAATTTATTCACGAAGTCATACTCAAAAAGCGTTATGATTAGCAATCCAAGTAGACCTAATTTAGTGTCTAGTATCCTTGACGACAGTCCACAGGCGACTGAAGGCAACAACTCAAAACTTAGTTTGAAAGGCGAGAATGTCAGCACTGTTCAAAATCTGAGAGAGGAAAGAATCACGGTAAATTATAAGCCTCCAGCCAACTATGAGTATCCGGTAAATTATAATAGCAATGATGAAATTCCCAAAAGGCATCTGCTTGTTTGGCATGAAAACCCCGCTAGCGAAGTCGTTGTTAGCTGGGGTCTTGATCATTATGACCCGAATCATGAGCATTTTGTCTACTTGAGTGAAAATCAACAAAATGGCATCGAGCCAGACCTTAACTACGAAAAGAAGTACGCTGCACATGAGAGTGGGCTTGCAGAATCATGCCACAATCGCAAGCATGCGAATATGATGGCTATTATAAAAGGCCTTAAGCCAAATACGACCTACTATTACATAGCCGTTTCAAATGGCCAGAAATCAAGGGAAATGCACTTTGTAACGGCTCCCGCAGATAAAACTGCATTTAAGCTTCTTTCCGGAGGAGACTCAAGGACGGATCGAAATCAGCGGGTCACCATGAATAAAATGATGGCTTCAATGGTTAGTGATGATCCGAGCTATATCGGCTTTATTCATGGAGGAGACTTTGTCAGTAAGGGCAGCAATTGCGATTTATGGTTTAATTGGAGAAACGACCATCAATCAAGTTTTTTGGACAATGGTCGCATAATTCCTCTCATTCCTACATTTGGGAATCATGAAAAAGGTGGGGAAGAGCAATTTGAAAAGTTATTTGGTAATCCGCTTGATTCGCGGCGTTTCTACTTTCTGTCTTCCATAGCTAACCTTAGTTTGATTATATTAAATTCAGAGATTTCTACGGAGGGTGACCAAAAAACTTGGTTACAATCAACCCTAGAGTCCCTAAAAAACAAAAAAAAGCATTTCATAGTTGCAGGATATCACCGTCCTGCATGGCCAGCAGTTAAGCTGCCAGCACCAAGCACCGCTTGGACCAAGAGTTTCGAACAATACCAGGTTAATTTAGTTCTTGAAAGTGATGGGCATACCTTGAAACAAACATGCCCAATATACAGAAATAAGTGTGATCGGTCTTATGGAATTATTTATGTGGGAGAGGGAGGTTTAGGTGTGAGACAAAGATTACCATGGAGAGCTACTCGCTGGTACTTCAATCGTAAATTTGGAGCCTATGCCCTAAGCCAGCATCATATTCAATCTTTGAGCATATCTTCAGACGTTTTTGGAAATGATAAGTTAACTTATGAAGTGTACTACGATCAATCGTTTCACCACAGAATTGATTTCGCGAGCAAAGACCGATCTGCTTTGGGAAAGGAAATTCTATAAATTCCATAAAAATATTTTCTAATCAGATCACCTAAAGCCTACCATGGCATACTTTTAAAGATTCGAACAAAAATTGAATAATTCCCAAATTATGAATGACTACACTGACTACAAAAAAAGCATGGATCATTCAATCCTCACTCAGAATTCATCACCAAATTTACGAAAAGATCATCAGAACATAATTTAAAAATTAAAACACAATTTAGGGTGACCCCCGAATTTCATTATTATTTAGTCATAATTGATAATGAAAGACAACATCACAGAAGGAGTATAGGATGTACTACAAGATTGCTGCTTTTTTATTGACAGCTACTTTGTTACCAAGTTGTTCAACTGATCAGGATTTTACTCAAATCTCTAGAGTTTCGTCACATCAATCAGAGAATATAATGGTAGAAGGTGAAGTGGACCCCACTGTCCAGACCAAAAATAGCTTTGTATAAGTAAAACTAAAACTTGTTATTGAATGCTAT
>JABSRF010000356.1 GCA_013215275.1 Oligoflexales bacterium
AGACCGTCAACACTGGAAGTCTTAGATAGTGCGTAACCTGCTGTAATATTGAAACTAAAATATCGGTCACTTATGACTGGGCCTCTTATCATTTCTTGGTTCTGATGCTTCAAGCTGGTTTAGGGAACGGTTGTAATAGCGATCGTGCCTGGCTAAGGAAATGATCCTCTGAAGAATACTCAGAATTTTTGTGCTAAGCTGGTAGGTGATTCTCACAATCTCTGGGTTTATCTGCTTTTGATCTCCGCAAACCTGCAATATCTGATGCTCTAGGTTTCGCAGCACCAGTTTTTGGGTTTTCCCCGTTTTTTTTGCTTTTTCTTCGAGAAAGATCGCATTCCATAGCTCATCCCTTTTTTGATCTATGGCAGCGAGCTGTTCATTTACTTGCAGGCTTACTTTCCTAAGCTTAGAAAGGGGCACAGAATCTAAGAAGGCCTTCAGAGCCAATATGTCACCATAGATTAAACGTAAATGCCTAAAGTCAGAGAGTATTCTGGCAACATCACCATTGTGATAGCCCTCTTGTCTAAGCAGACCTAGAACAATCTCTTCGATCGATCGAAAGTGGTTAAGAATTTCATCGGTGTCCACAAATTTAACTGGGTAGCGACCGCTACTGATAATTTCGAAAACCTGATCCTCTGCGATTTTGACCCGTTCTTTAAGGTTTTTCCATTGCTCTCTTATCTCAACCCAAGCTTGATCAGGCACTTGCTTAAGTAAGTTACGTACTGGGTCGGAAAGCCATAAATTGCTCCTAGCAACCTCTTCTGCAGTTAGGTTATCGAGTATTCTGATCAGGAGTGGGCTGGCCAAAATCCAAACGCTCACGTTGATAACGTTAAAACCTATATGCACCAGGGAAAACTGATAAGGTAAGGATAAGCTTTTGAGCTGTCCGAAGAAGATAAGGTCTACAGCATTTAGAAATGTGTTGAGAAGAAGCAAAGCGAAAACCGCACCACAGGCTTTAATAATGAAATGTGCCAATGCCACCTTTTTTACTCGAGCCCTATACTCGATCGCGACCACTAGTTCAGTGATCGTGGTACCCACATTTGCTCCAAGAATGCCGGCTGTTCCAAGGATAAAGGATATTTGCCCGTCATGAGCTAAGCCGATTAGCAGGAGAACCACCGTTGACGAGGACTGTACTAAGACTGTCAGTACGAAGCCAATCACAAAGGCAACACACAAGCTTTGAAAATCACTGCCTCCAACCCCCTCCAAAAACAGGCCTTCGATAAAATGAGGCGGCAATAGCTTTGGTGCACCTGTGACCAACATGTTCCAGCCAAGAAACATAAAGCCAATTGAAAGCACGAGCTCAAAAGTTTGCCGACGAAAATGATGGCGCACCACCAAGAGGCAGATGGAAGGAATAATGATCAGGAAGTAGCCAAAAACCAGAGTTTCAGTTGCGAAAACCCAAGATTTGACCGCAGTTCCAATGGTTGCACCCATCATCACAAAAAGCCCCGAACGTAAGCCAAGCAAGCCTCGACCGACGAGAGCCATCACGGTGATAATCGTAATGCTGCTTGCTTGGAAAATGATGGTTAGCACAATTCCGCTGCATAGTGGGGTGAAGATAGACCCATCAATTTTTTGTAAAAAGGGTGTGATTCGATTGGCAATCGATTCATCAATCGATTTAGTCAAAAACCTAAGAGAAAAGAGAAAGACTGCTAAGCCCGTAAGGGGGTATAAAATAGGCTCCATTAATAATTAACCTCGTAGATAAATTTCTTTTCGGGGACGAGGGCCTGCAAACGAAGGATTCCAAGTTTATTAACCACCATCCTAACTGCTTCCATTCTCTCACAGCGAACTCCCTTTTCTTGCTGTACCGACATTCGAATAAGTAGATCAAAGTAATAGCTCTTTGAAGTTTCAACAAATCGAGATTCTCCATTTTCATCTGCAACAATGAAGTTTTTGCTGGGGTTTCCTAAATGAGGGAGAAAATCATAGGTATTGATAAGAAATTGATCGATGAATCCTAGGTTATTATGACTGGCACTTTGAGAGGTATCAGGCTGAATTTCGATGCGTTTTCGATAATGAATCAAACTTGACTCTGCTTTAACTCTTTTATCTTCACGCTCAATCACTTGCCTGAGGTATTTTATTTCCGATGGGACTGCTCTAAAGTCATTAAACTTAAAATACTCTTTAATCTTTCCAAGCAACTGAGCTTCCAATTCACCCTTTCTTGGAAAAGTCTTATAAAAAACCTTAAATTCGCGATCAGGAACGCGATCCTTAAACCACGAATTGAAGTACTCTTTCACATGGTCCTTGATTCTGTCCTTAAAGACATAAGCAAGAACCGCTATTCCAAACACTGTATAAAACTTTAAGCCAAAATCTTCGGCTCCCTGAAATTGTTCTATTCTTGTGAGGTTTGCAAAGACAGCAGCTAAAGCAGCTGCAATGCTAGCAAATAAGTTCTTATATATTTTTTCAGTTTTTACTTCTTTCAACTGCAAAAAGAGACTTTTAAATATATAGTCTTTCAAACGCGACAAATGCACTCGATAAGATTCCAAGTCTCCTTTACTATCAATCTCACTCGCAGACTTTAAATGCTCTCGTCGATAAATCGTTTCCTCATTTAGAAACTGTTTACGATCCTCCTCCTCTAAGTCAATCTGCAAAGTAAGCAACATAAATCGATTCGACAGGTACTCATCTGAAAAGTTGAAGGCATCCTTAACATCATCTCCACTTAAGCTACGTAGGTGATTGACGGGCCTTACATATTTTTCCCTATAATTTTTGAGCGTTGCATAACATTTAGAGAGGCCTTGTTTACCATCCCCAGAGCCTAAAAGCCCTTTAAAGGCATGATCAAGGTAACTAGTGAAGAGCTTTGATTCGTAAATCACAAGCTTTCTTATTTGATCTTTCTCTGCCATTTTTGAGCCTAAGCTCAGATAGCGACCAGAAAACTCAAGCTCGCAATTTCTGAAGAACTGATATTTTGGAGATGCCAGCCGCATATAATTGGTAAAAAGTTGCTTACCTCGTTTTTTCTTCAGCTCATTAGCAATCCCAAGATGCCTTGGAGTAAACAAGAAAAACTCAAGATCTAGCTGCTGACGCTCCAAATCATGCTCATGACTATCATGAGTGTAGGATAAAGTCACTTCCAACTGATTGCGATCACGGACCCGACTTTTAAGGTCAAACTGCATCGATGACCCCAAATAATGTTCATTTGTTAAGATTTTATTAAGGACTAGTTTACGGCAGAAACTTAATTAAAGCAACGCAGGCCTTTAGGAAGAAAAAACCTCTAAGTGCCAAGATCCTTCTTTTACTAAGTTATATTGGACAGCTTTTTATCGATAAAGTTTTTAATACAGAAAACCATTTCTCTGTCTTCTTGGTCTAAAAACGCTAAACGATCCATAACTTTCTTAAATAAAGTAGTCTCAGTTCTAATACCTAGAGTAGGCAAAAAATCATGGATTTTTTCCTTGAGGATCCCAAGGTCGTTAGGGTGAGGGAAGCTTTTACGCTTACCTTCAGCCTGTATTTTTAGCCCACCAGAAAGCTCATAGGCATAGATCATAACAGCTTGGGCAAGGTTGCAAGAAGGGCATGGGTTTCTTAGGGGAATGGAGCTAGCTAGTCGCTGTAGCGAAATATAAAATACCTTTATTTAAAGGCTTTTGACTTCATATAGCTCTTTACTTACTTTA
>JABSRF010000357.1 GCA_013215275.1 Oligoflexales bacterium
TTCGAGTTTGAAAGGGAAGCAGTTAAGGAGAGTTCCATTTTTAATTATGGTTTTATTATCTCGATCACCTATGAAAATATTATCTTTGCTGAGCAGGCAGGAGAAGGTTTAAATATTGCACAAAAAAAGGTGTTTGTGGTTTTTGGGCACGGGCGTTGGTTGAAGGGATTTGTTAATTTTGTTAGATCACCCGAAGATCCAAAGATGGGTATTGTGTCCAATGCAAGCTTGACTCATATCAAGATTGAAAAGCAAGAGGATGGGTCCTTTCGCTTGGTGTCACGAGAAAGCTATCGGTCCTTATAGGACTGGAGCTGGTTCTAGCTTTTTTTCTGCATACTTCGTTTGTGCATAGTTAACAGCCTTGTAGACTAAATATGAAGCAGCACCGATTCCTGCACCAATGATGGCTGCATCGACCATGTTAGCTGCGATAAAACCAGCAGTGTTCACAGCAGTTGCATTAGGATTAACAATGCTTGGAACTATATTGTTAGAGAAGTTTCTTGCAATCAGACTCCCTGGTCCCGTTGTTATAAAAGACATTTTGCCAGAGACTGGAATCATTCCCCCCAAGGTGAGCGTGTGGTGCCACAATAACATTGAGTTATGCAGAAATATATGTTGACGGGCCCCGCTTGTGCCCAACAAGCTGGGGTGAGCCTTTATATAATCCCACACCCCGACTCCAAGGCCAACAGCAGCTCCCGCAAGTAGGCTACGTAAAGCCCATTTACCGATGCTTGCTCCAGGCTTCTTTTCAAGGGGTTTGGTGATTGTTTCTATTTTTTCTTTGTTCTCTGGTTCCTCAGGTATTTTTGCATAAGTCGTAACGGAACAAAGGCAAAGGCATAACATCAACAAATAACAGGTTTTGTTCAGGGACTTCATTTTTCTTACTCCGGCGGTTAAAAAGGGGTAAGTTACCATATTTTTTATAGGATGTATATTCACTTGACCAAAAAGTTAAGGTGTTATTTCGCAGGTTTTTCATTGATGTAAGTTCCCAAAATAATGAAGAAATATCTCTGTTCTGAATCCCTATTTTCAAGCTGTTGACTCTAATGACCGATAAGTGTTACGTTGGTGTAACACCTTGCAAGGAGTCCTTATGCCCACAGCAAAAAATCGGATAAATTTAACGGTAGACGATGAGACCTTTTTGATGCTTGAGCAAATAGCAGAAAAAAAAGGGCAGAAGATTGGAACTGTGAGCCTTGGTTTGCTAAAGGAAGCTTTGGAGCTTATCGAAGATGAGTATTGGTCAAAAGAAGCAGACAATCGTTTGCAGTCTCTTAAAGATCGCAAGCCTATTTCTCATGACGAAGTATGGGATTAATCAAGCTTCAATGGCCTTTTCTTACCGAATTGAAAGCCTCATAAAACAGCAGAATGGAAATGGTGATGGGTTTTCCCTTGGGGAGTTGTCGTGGATCTTACTTACAAGATACAATATCATCCTGATGTGAAGAGCGATCTTAAGAAAATATCCAAAATAGATCAAAAAAAAATTCGCAGTGCGATTGAAGACAAGCTTATGAAGGATCCGGTGCGCTTTGGTAAACCTCTTCGCTATAGTTTAAAGTCGTGTCGGAGCCTTAGGGTGGGTGACTACCGGGTCATTTATAGAGTTTCAGAATCGACCATCACAGTCCTGGTCATCAAGATTGGTCACCGAAGAGATGTATATCAGGATTAGCTAACTCAAGACCCGGCTTTCACAAGTTTGTCAATCTCTTGCAGTAACTTAGGATCATTGGGCCTTGTGGAAGACGGATAGTGACCCACCACCTTGCCATTGGCATCCACTAAGAATTTTTCGAAATTCCAATTTACCCCACTTTTTCTCGGGGAATTGTCCACGAGGTACTTGTAAACTGGGTTAATGTTGTTTCCCTTGACGTGGGTCTTTTTGAAAATGGTAAAGTCGACTCCATAATTGCGTGCGCAAAACTCACCAATCTTAGCTCCTTCAAGGGGCTCTTGGTTGAAGTCATTGGAAGGAAAGCCGACCACTTCAAAGGCCGCTTCCTTGTACTTAGTATGCAAGGTTTGTAAGCCCTTGAGCTGGGGCGTGTAACCACACTTTGATGCGATGTTAGCCACAAGTACGACCTTGCCTTTGAACTGTTTAAAATCGATTTTCTTGCGTTCAATCGTCTCTGCTTTGAAGCCATGAAAGTTTTCTTTGGCCATAAGTGGACTTGCCAACATTGCAATCATGCCTGCTGTTAAGATGGTCTTAAGCATATGGGTTCGAGCTCCTATAGGTTGGTTGTTCTAAGTTGTACCAGCATTTACTGCTAGTTTAACAGTATACGACCAGCCTATGGAGAGGGTTTGTGAGTAAGGAGATTATTTCGAGATGGTAAGAGCCTAGGCTGCGCTTGAACCCTTAAGGGCCTGCTTTCCTTCCACCTGCTCTCTGATTTGGAGAAAGTCGTCAAGGTAGTTAAAAAATAGGTCCACCAGAAAGGGGTCAAAATGCTTTTCTCGGCCATTTCGGATAGTGTCGAGTACTTTATCTAGGGGCCACTTTTCCTTGTAGCAACGCTTTGACAAGAGGGCGTCAAACACATCAGCTAAGGCTACGATGCGGGCCTCTATGGGGATATCCTCGCCTTTTAGGCCCTGAGGATAACCTGTTCCATCCCATTTTTCATGATGGGTGCGGGCAATCGTGGCTCCAAGTTTAAGGAGTGGAGACTCTGCAGCTGCTGAGATTTCATAGCCTTTGGAGGCATGGAGTTTCATCACCTCCCACTCCTCGTCGGTAAAGCTGCCCGGCTTTTTTAAAACCTTATCGGGGGTGCAAACCTTGCCAATATCATGAAGCATGGCTGCGAGGCGCATGTTTTCACAGGCAGCCTTATCAAAGCCACACTTGTCATAAAGCAGGGCACTGTAATGGCCCATGCGCTCAATATGGCCTCCCGTATCTGCATCGTTAGACTCAGCAACCTTAACAAAACTTAAAACTGCCTCAATACGAGATTTAGTTAACTCGTCAGTCATCCGTTTTAGCCTCATCACCGAACGGACCCGAGCTTGTAGTTCTATAAGAGCCTCCGACTTGCGAACAAAGTCATCGGCCCCTACTGCAAGGCCTTTGTTAACCACATAAGGGTCGAGGGTCTCTGCAACTAAAACGATTCCAAGATACTTTTCCAAGTGTTTATACTCTCTCAAGTAACGACAAATTTCATAGCCTGAGGAGCTAGGTAGGTTGATATCGACCACGACAATATCAGGATTTAAGATGCTAAGCAGGGGTAGAAAGCTCTCTGCGGAGTCAAAGCTCTTCACATCATAATGCTTAAGAATCCTACTATAAAGGTGCTGGCTTTCCGGTGAACAATCAATCACCACCACCTTTGGTTTTGCTGGCTTAGTACCCAGAGCTTCCATAGCCTATCCTTACCCACCTAGTGCTATGAGGGGGGATTTTTAAAGAAGTAAAAATTTCCCTCAATAAACACCAATATTTTGATCTCTTACTAATAAGATCGCATTTGCCCTGGGAAACTTGAATGGAAATATTAGCTTAGGCAAAAAAAATTATATCTATCTGATTTTTTTGAATATAATGTTATCAAATTGTAGAATAAGTGCTGGTTTTAGTGTCAAATAATTAGTCGCTGTAGCGAAATATAAAATACCTTTATTTAAAGGCTTTTGACTTCATATAGCTCTTTACTTACTTT
>JABSRF010000358.1 GCA_013215275.1 Oligoflexales bacterium
TATTTTTTTCAAGTACAATTTTTCTTTGAATTTTGGACGGCAAGATTAATTTTGCATTTTCTTATTGAATTCAAGACTTAGGAGTGTCATAATGGAAGGCGAAAGCAAAAAAAAGCAACCGACCAAGTTCTCGCCAATTGCTTCTCTTCTCGTTGGGTTAAAATAAACCTGATCTAATTGGATTTTATCCTGCTACGAATCAGCTGGTAGGTCTTATCCAGCTCAATGGCATACTTTTCTTCATCCGAAATGTCATTAATTCTTAGCTTATTAACACAGTCCTCGACCAAGTATTCCAAGTATTTTTGGATAGTCGCTGCGTCATTTCCCTTTTTGGATTGCTGCCAAATATATCCATAACAAGCTTGTAGATACCGGGTATAACCAAGGGAAGGTGATAATATCTTTTTATCAATCACTCTCGTCTCATTCAAATCTTCCTTGAAAACCCTGAGATTTAGTTTTGTGGCAAGCTCACGAAACTCCTTATTGTGAATAAAAATTTCAAATTTTCTGCGGCCCTTATAGCGCTTAATCTGACAAATATCATCTGAGTAGTAACGGTCTTGCAAGGTATCCTCGGTATACATCTATTAAAAATAATGGTTAGCAATAATGCCTCCTAAGGCTATAAAACGAATCTAAGGATTTGTAAAGCTCTATATTATTGAATGATTTCATCTATATTGGCCCAACTCCCACCTCCCTAAGTTTTAGAGATGTGTCATTTAAGCCGAAGGGGAGGCTTATCAAAGCAAATCTGTTGAAGGAGAGTTCAGTGTCTGCTGCAAAGCCGAAGAAGATGATCGACGACTTATCCGATCATGTGGAACAAAAGGTAAAGAAGTTAGCTGTCGTCGCAGCTAGAAAAGCGGTGCGAAGCCTCTGGAATGATACCTTTGCAAAAGCCATTGAAAAAGAAATCAGGCACCTATGCACTCAAAGCATCGAAAAGTCTCAGGCTAAGCAATTGATCCAAAATGATTCGAGTCGTATAGACTCTCAAAACCAATCCACTGAAGCCACGAAACAACGGTCTGTGTCCCAAGTAGAGAAAATCAATGTCGAAGAGGAAGTGGTGGTTTCAAATACTCTTAACCAGCTTGATGAGGAACGAGCTAAGGATGACTCCCATCTAGCTTCTAGCCCTTCCTATCTTCATGAATCAGATGACTTTGATAGCTTTGAGACTCCAAGTGTTGATAAGGTCGTTGAAGAGGCAACCGAATCAAAGGAAGAAAAAGTAGAAAAAGTGGAACCAGAAAAACAAGAAAATCAGGTAGAACAGGCCACCTCAACTAAGCCACCAGCTGAAATCACTGTAGAAGAGCCATCAATCGCGTCAAGGTCCACTGAGCAAGAAAGCTCTCAACTTCTAAATCAGGTGAAGCAAAATGCCAACGCCAGCGCAGTGTCTCAGATAGACCTTCTATTCTTGCAAATTCTCGACACTTTCGTGGTCAAGATTGCTAGCTTAGCACGGAGCTCGACTGAGTATATATTAGAAGTTTCCAACACTTTCCTAGACGAAAAAGCCAAAAATGCTCTTGTAGATTTCCACAATCTATACTTCGGAGATAGTAAGATTGGAGAAACTTCTAAGCAGGTCAATGCTGAAGTCGATGATATGCTTGAAAGCTTACAATCAATCTTAAACGAAGGCAAAGAACTCACCTTGAACAGTATTGAGGAGAGTGAAGAGGGTAAGTTAAATCGTCTTAGCTTATCAGGCTTACAGAAAAGACTTGAGATGATCATAAGCATGGATGTGGGAATCAAGGAAAAGCTTATCCCGATCCTTCATAGTATGCAATTCGAGGATTTTTTGAACCAGCGGCTCCTTCATATTCGAAAAATCTGGGCCCATGTCATTAGCCTGGAATCAAACCAGGCAAATATAAACTTGGATAAACTTAAAGAGACTCTAGCAAAATACCCCTCATCTATGGATGAACGGGAGGATTTTTATAATATCGTTCTTAAAAAAGATCCTCCAGAGGGACTCAAGGAGCGTCAATCTCTTGTAGACATCCTATTTTAAGCACAGGAGCACTAAATGGATTCTGAAAAACGAGACTTTCTCTACGATTTAGCTGATTTTTGCTATTCATCCATGAACTGTTGTGCCATTGAATCAGAAAAAGCCACCGGGCAGGTTAACGATATTATTACCATCCTACTCGATGATGCAACGAGGGTATCTGCCATATCAAAGGAAACTCTTGAAGCAATTAGTTCAATGCGAGAAATCATCAATAATCTTGCTGCAGAAGGGGACCGAGACGCTGCAAATGACCTAGCTAAGGCGCTCTCTCAAACTGCAGCTGAAGATGAGGAAATGCGACTTTTTGTTTCACCCATTATGGAGGCTCTACAGTTTCAGGATCGTATAGCTCAAAACATGAACAATTTTTCTAAAATGCTCAGAACGTGGATTGAAAAGCGTGAAGAGCTAGAAGGAAGCTCAGAGTTTTCCGAAGTTGACAAAATCGATTTTGGAGAAAGGTTGCTAGCCTGTACTACGATGATGGAAGAAAGAGAAATCATTCGTACCTACATAGACAACTTGAAAGAAGAAGAGACTGCTCAGTCAGACGTGATGTTTTTCTAACTCCCCCTTAGTCCCCCTCACAACTATATAGTTGACTTCAGTTATCTCAAGCTTTATGAAGGGAATTTTAGACGATCTGACCATTTTTGATGGACGAAGCAAAATGAACAACCCTGAAAGCTCTGAGCTTGGAAAAACCACTGTATATCCAAAGACTTATGATAAGAGCCTCCTCTTTCCTATTCCAAGGTCTGAAAGCAGAGAAAGAATTGGTATCACTGGTGAAGCTCCTTTCTTTGGCTACGATATATGGAATGCATGGGAAGTCTCCTTTCTGAATCTAAAAGGGATGCCAGGTGTCTATATTGCTACGATCTTTATTCCAAGTGACAGCAAGTGTATCGTTGAGTCCAAATCTCTTAAGCTATATTTCAACTCACTAAATGAGCATCGATTTAACTCCCCACAGCACGCTCAAAGCATAATTAGTAGGGATCTATCAGATTGTGTGGGAGCCGTTATTCAGGTTAGTTTATGCCGCTTAGAGGATTTCTCGCACCAAGTATTTAAACCGATTGGCATTTGTTTAGATGACATTGATTTAAACTGGGAGGCTCAGCCATATTCGGCTAGCCTTCTCAAAGCTGATGAGACGAAGAAAGTCAGTGAATCCCTATACTCTAACCTTCTTAAATCAAACTGCCCTGTCACCAGCCAACCAGACTGGGCTACCGTATTCATCGAGTATGAAGGGAGTAAGCTTAATCACGGATCACTTTTGGAATACATTTTATCATTTCGTGACCACAACGAATTTCATGAACAATGCGTAGAGCGCATTTATCAAGATATTTCAAAAATATCCAAACCCAAATCACTCACTGTTTCCGCTCGTTATACGAGGCGAGGAGGCATTGATATCAACCCCATTCGCAGCAGTAAGCCGCTTATTAATTTAGATAATCACAGATTGGTAAGGCAATAGTCTAAGATCAGCCCAAAAAAGCCACCTCTTTAGCAGTTACCCACCTTTAAAGCTTTCCTCTAAACAGCTTGGATTCCTACCTTAATTAGTCGCTGTAGCGAAATGTAATCGCCAATCCCCCAAATATTCGCTTTAGCACGTTTTGGCTGGATTTTTT
>JABSRF010000359.1 GCA_013215275.1 Oligoflexales bacterium
ATTTTTTTCAAGTACAATTTTTCTTTGAATTTTGGACGGCAAGATTAATTTTGCATTTTCTTATTGAATTCAAGCGATCAATTACGGTGCCATCGGAGCTGTGATCGGTCATGAAATGGGTCACGGATTTGATGACCAAGGGGCTAAATTTGACGGGGACGGCACCATGACGAACTGGTGGAGTGATGTTGATCTGCGTGAGTTCCAGCAACGAACGAAGCGACTTGTGGATCAGTTTGGTGCTTATGAACCAGTTGCCGGACATTTTGTGAATGGTGCTTTTACTCTAGGCGAAAACATCGGTGACCTTGGTGGCTTAAGCATTGCTCTCAAGGCTTATCAGATGACCACAAGAGGCCAGGAAGATAACGTTGTGGATGGGTTTAATGGCACTCAGAGGTTTTTTGTGGGCTGGGCCCAAATATGGCCAAGACTTTATAGGCAAGAGGAACTCATCAACCGTCTCGTGACTGACCCTCATTCTCCCAGTGAATACCGAGTCAATGGGATCGTTGCCAATATTCCTGAATTCTACGAGGCCTTCCAAGTAAAAGACACTGATCGACTCTTTATTGCTCCAGAAAAACGAGTGAAGATCTGGTAAAGTCTTAAGCCTGTCCCTCTCTCCTCAGTTCTCAGTTCTCTCGATTGAAGTTTAACCTTACAATGAAGCAAGTCAATGCCAACTAGGATAAGCTTCAAAATGGAAGGATCGAGAGGATGGTTGAGCTCAAAGTTAATGGCAAAATCTACAATGTAGACATACCGACCGATACCCCTCTATTGTGGGTGATACGGGAAGAATTAAATTTAAAAGGGACCAAATTCGGTTGTGGCAAAGGACTATGTGGAGCCTGTACCTTTCACATCAATGGAAGTCCTTCGCGAAGTTGTATCACACCAGTGGCAGCTGTGGTCGGTCAAGAGATCACTACGTTTGACCATTATGCTGGATTGCCTGAGCACCCGGTTATCTCAGCATGGAATGAGGAGAATGTGCCTCAATGCGGGTACTGCCAATCGGGGCAAATCATGAGTGCGATTGGTTTGCTAGAGTCTAACAAAAATCCATCTGACGAAGAAATTGTTCAATATATGAGTGGCAATATTTGTCGATGTGGAACTTACAATCGTATCAAAAAAGCCATCGCTAAAGCCGCAAAATCCGAACAGCAAAGTTAAAGAAAGCACTCCCAAAAATTCACTGAGGATGGAATCTGTATGGCAACGAATAGGCGAGATTTTTTAAAGGTTTCTGTGGGCTTAGGGGGCGTGCTAGCTAGCGCTTCATCCCTTTCTTTAACCGGGTGCTCAACCACCCATCAAGTGGATGTAGGAGCCAAAAAGAGCAAACTCAGCTTTTGGATTGAGGCACAGACAAAAGGCCAAGGGCTGACATTTATCTGCAGTCAATGTGAAATGGGCCAAGGAGTCGCCCACTCCCTTCCTATGATGTTCTGTGAGGAGTTTGAATATCCTCCAGAGCAATTAGAAATTCAATTTGCACCGGTAGGTGCTGAGTACAAAAACCCTGCTTTTAGTATGCAATCAACGGGGGGAAGCACTTCTGTAACCGCTTACTTTGAACCCATGCGTAGAGCTGGGGCAGCCTGTAGGCAGGTGCTCATAAAAGCCGCTGCTAAGCATTGGGATATACCAGAGGATCAATGCATAGCTGAAAATGGCTTCGTACTTCAAAAAGGCAAGCCAAAGGTCAAGGAATCGTACCCTAATTTAATAGCCAAAGCTGACGGCTTGAGTGCTTCTGAGTCAGTTAAATTAAAGGACCCCAGGGACTTCAAGTTGATAGGCAAGCGGCGTCCTCGGATTGACAATAAGCCTAAGCTAGCAGCGAAAGCAGTTTATGGAATTGATGCACCTCCTCCCGATGCGCTTAAAGCCACTGTGATTCATGCTCCTATTCCTGGAGCAAAGGGAAGTGTTAAAAACCTTGAATCCATGAAGAAAGAATTAGGTATCCAGGGAATTTTTGCTTTTGATTTTGGTGTGGTTGTTGTCGCAAAAAAGTATTGGCAGGCAAAACGACTAGCGGAAAAGCTTGAAATTAGCTGGAAAAATGCCTCTAGCAAATTTGACAGTGAGCAGCAAACTCAGTCCTATCAAGAAGCTTGCTCAAAGGCATACTACGAAGAGTATGCAGAAAGCATTGCTCAGCTAGCCAATGATGGCCATAAAACCATAGAGCATGAGTACCAGGTTCCTTACTTAGCTCACGCATGCATGGAGCCAATGAATGCAACCGTGCTTGTTAAGGAAGATGGGTGTGTGGTTTGGGCACCAACCCAAGCTGCATCCTTGACGCAAGAAGCTGTTGCAAAGGTCTGCGATGTTCCCTACGACAAAGTCACGGTCCATTCTACCTACTGTGGTGGTGGTTTCGGTCGCCGGTTTTATCAAAACTATTCTGAAGAAGCCGCACAGGTTGCTAAGCAGTTTCCCGGAAAGCCGGTTCAATTATTATGGAGTCGTGAAGAAGATACGCACAATGATTTTTACCGGCCCAATGGTGTCGCTAAAATGGGGGGTGCAGTGGATGCCAGAAGTGGGAAAATTCTAGCTTGGTACCATGTGCACGCATCTCCATCTTTTTCATCGGATGTCTTTAGCCGCTTTTCTCATGGCATTTTTCCGGAGTGGCTTGGGCGTTCCTTTAAAAACTCCTTAGGAAGTGGCCTGGGGTCGCTCATATCTGGAGCCATGGAGAATGAAGGGAGTGATGCAATCCCTTACCTCAGCGATGAGTTTGACTTTCATTGGAAGGAAGTTCCCACAGAATTAAAGCTTGGTTTTTGGCGTTCAGTGGGTCACTCGATCAGTGGTTTCTACAAAGAATCTTTCGTCGACGAGTTGGCTTATTTAGCTGATCAGGATCCCATTACTTTTAGGCTTAGCAACCTTGATTCCGAAAAACCAAGGTACAAAAAAGTTTTAGAGCGGCTAGCTGCTCACCCCTTGTGGGTGCAACGCAAGCCTGGAGATGGGGTTGGAGTAGCCGTGCATGAAAGCTTTAAATCTTACGTAGGTGAGCTTGTTAAAGTCTCCATGAAAGGAAATCAAATAAGCGTTGATGAGGCCTTTGTTGTAGTTGATTGTGGCCTTGCAGTGGATCCTGATGGAGTTAAGGCTCAGATGGAGGGCGGATTAATTTATGGTTTATCTGCGGCTTTATTCGGTGAAATCACCATACAAGAAGGAAGGGTGGTTCAGAGTAACTTTCACGACTTTCGGGTCTTGAGGATGAGTGAAGCACCTAACATTGACGTGGATATCATCACAGATCCAAACGTAGAGCTTGGAGGGTGCGGTGAACCTGCAACACCACCAATAGCAGCAGCCGTAGCCAATGCAGTTTATGATTTGAGCAAAAAAAGGCTTCGCTCCCTTCCTCTCCAGAAAGCATGGGATCAGCTTGCATAATTCGATGCTTGCAAGAAAGTCTCCTAGCCCTAGCTACATATTAATGCCGTTCAAATATTGACAAAAAACCAATTTTTTTGCAAAAACCTGAATTAGCATTCACTACGGTGAAGTGAATGCCCAATCACCAATATATTTGGATCCCTATAGTGGACCCCGGTTTTAGGACCATTTGATAAGTAAAACTCCTAAATGTAACATGCTGAATTTACATAAGGAGAAAAAGGCATGGTTCTA
>JABSRF010000036.1 GCA_013215275.1 Oligoflexales bacterium
GGCATCCGTTTCTACCAAAATATAGCGTTCTGATCACACATGAATAGTGGGTAGAATATTTATTTGGAGTTACCATGGAATTTCATAAGCATGACCTTAAAAGAGATAGTACATCCTAACTTTGAGATAATATGCTAACCGATATTAACAGGGGAATTATACCATATTTAATTAAGTTGTAATGAATGTAATTTCGTTAATCGTTTGCGATTGCTTGGGATAAGAATCCACTTAAATGATTTTTTAATGTTGCTTACCCTTTAATTTTTTGAGATAAACCCACTCATACGAGTTTAGCCGGCCGGCCAATAAACGGTTTACCGAGACATTTACGCTTTTTGTAGGCATGTATCATTGCTTGAATACGGAATTAATATCCTTTTTAACGGATATTTGCAATGGATAGATCTTGCTTTTGGAAGATCTATATAATTGTGGTGTAAAAGTCTTTCCAACATCTGTGTGTCATTTTAGGTGCTTTTGAATAAGCAAAACCAAAGATGGAGGCCTGTAAATTCATGGTCATCAAAAAAGTTTCTCAACCAGCAAAACTATTGAAATCACCACTTTTAACTGCAGGTCTTGTAGCAAGCAGCTTAATGCTACAGAGCTTTGGTATTTGTAAAGCTAGCTCCTATCTTACCGTAGATGAGTCTGCTGATGGGTACGAAGTTTCAGACTATCACATCAATACTGAGGAGCATCGACTTCTAGAGTTGATAGAGGGAGACCTTGCATTTCTCCATGAGCACCCAACTAGCATTATGAGTGCTGCCCAAATTATTTATGCAATGATCCTTGATCAGGGTATTAGTTACCGAGACCTCCCTGGATATGGAAATGTTCCAGTATATTCGATATTTAGCGAGGAAAACGAGGTCAATGACCACAGGCGTATTGTCGGTCAGTATGAGGGAATCAAAGCAGTTGTTGAGGGAATCGAAGCACAAGCTAGAGGACTAAAAACAGGTGTTAGGGTTCCTTTATTAGTTGGAATCCATGGTACCGGAAAGACAGAATTTCGCTCAGTCGTCGCTAATGCGTTAAAAAATTTGACACGTAATGATCCTAAGTTTCACATCCATGAAATCTCATGGCTTGTCAATGAGCTTAGGGATATTCCAGAAATAACCAATTACATAAAAGTTATTCAGGGAACAGAGTTTCGTTCTCCATTGCATTCATCACCTGTAAGTATCTTGCCTAAAGTGTACCAGGATGCTCTTAAAAAGCCGGGTCAGCAGATTATCCAAGATATGCTTGGTAGCTATCCCGTCTTTGAGATGGAAGCTGACCCTCTAAGTAAGTATATTCGCAACGCCATCATGAAGTACTTTTTGACTAGTGATGACCAGTATGTGCAAGAAACTCTTGAAGACCTTGGGGTTGAGCGGAAAGCAGATGGAAGCTTCACTGCTCTTGATGAAGTCAAGATACTCGATAAATACATGCGTATTCGTCGAGTTGTCTTAGGAGAGCCAGGGACTGTACCACTGATTGATGCCCAAGGTGATGAGATCGATTACCAAGGCTTAATCATGTCAGAGAACCCGATCTTTAGAATGCTAACAGGCGCCTCCGATGTTTGGTCTTGGAGTTACAATGGGGCTGTTTTAAGCGGCAGTCGCAATTTTATCTTTCTTGACGAGTTTTTCCGTAATGACCCAGCTTTACGAGACATGTTCTTAGGGATTATGGAATCTCGGGTGGTTACCCGAGGAGGCTCTCCTGCAGTGCCGGTTGATTCGGTTATTATAGCTGCTACCAACTCTGCAAACCTTGACAAAGCGATGGTCGATCCTAAGTCACATGCTCAGGTCAACCGTATGAGGCAGATTCCATTTGAATGGAGTACCAATCCAGGCGAAATTGCTATGATTCTCCTCTACATGAATGGTAAGGGAATCAAGATGAAAAAGCTTGATGTTGACCCCATGCAAGATGAAATGGACCAGGACTTTGATTTAGAATTCCAGCCAATGGTGATTGATGAGCTATTCCCAAAAATGGTGAGTGGGAAGCCTATGCAGACTCCCGACGCTCGCTATAAGCTTGTTTTTGGAAACGACGAAGAAGACGGTGTTTTTATTGCACCTCACACTCTGATGTTTATGGCAGATTCTATTGCTACTACCCGAATGAACACAAGCGTGAAGGATGCGCAAGAGCTAAAGGGTGGTGAGCAACTGATTGGTGATCCAATCTTTAGAGATCCTCTAACTCGCTTAAAAGTTCTTAAAAACGAAGCACCTATTTTAGGCTCACAGCAGCAAGAGCTATATAAGCTTAGTAAAAAATTGCGTGAAGGGTCTTTTGGAATGTCTTCCAGGGTTGCAGGTACTTGGCTTTCTGAATCGCTCAATGAGGCTAGGCAAGATGGCAATGATCGCACCCTTACTCCAATCATTTTGCGTCGGGTTTACGATAGGCTCCTTAATGAAGGAACTTTAGAGGTTCTGGATATTAAGACTGAAATTAAATGGAAGGCTCTCATGGATACGGTGGCAGAGGGTGTGCTGATTCCAAAGCTACATAACGATATTTACTCTTCTTTCCATAGTGATGGCAAAGCTGCCGAGATTTATGATGAGATCATTTTAGAAATTGTTACGCTATTCCAGGATTCAGAAGCTAAAGAGTATGAGACTGCTAATGGCCAACAAATGAATATCGATCGCGACCGTTTGGAAAAAGTCCGTAAGATCTTTGAGCAGAAGACAGGTAGGCCACTAGCAGTTCAGCAAATGGCTACCTTCTACCTTCAGCAAGTTGCACGAAACAATGGTGGAACAGCTAGAAGAAATAAGAACTTACTTGATTCCATATCTGAGTATCTTGCGACGAGCTTAGATGCTTACATCAGTGTTAAAGACCTGCTTAATTTTGCTGAAAAGAAAGAAGGAAATAAAAGCATCAGTGAGAAATTTAGGTCTGTAGAGTCAGTTCTGCTCCATAAACTCGGGTACAACAAGCGTAGCATCATAGATGCACTTCGAATCATGAAGCAATACAAAGAAAAACTAGAACATTAAAACTCCATTCCAGTACGCACCAGTAAGACGGGAAGGGGTGTTCACGATACCTCTTCCCTAATCTTGCTTATCCGAAAGGTATGATCATGATTGCTTTGCGTAAATTGCCTAATACAAAAAAAACTACAATTTATTTATGGGGACTGATGAGCTTATTGCTTGGGCAGTCCTTGTTCGCCAATGTTTTTGAGATGGTTACTGCAACCGGGGCCGGGGGAGGCGACGCAGTTTGGAGGGTGGTGAGAAAAAGCCACAGAAGTGATACCGACCTTGAGCCTGGTATTTATGTTAGGGGACCTAAGCAAACATGGGATCATGCATTAATTAAAGGTAATGTACTTGGTAGAGAAAACTCTAGTGGTTTGATGCAGCTCAATTTAAATAAGAGCACAAGTAGGCTTGAAGCTTGGGCAGTCGTCGACGGCAAAATAGTTTTCTTTCATGTGGGAACGACTCCAGGTGACGAAGGGAGTTATATTGTCTTAGGAGATGAGCGTAGCCCTCTAATTGACCCGTTGCAACCTGTGGCCATGAATTCAGTTAATATTCCTCCTATTCATTCACTCGATGACGTGACCGTAAGTGTGCTAGAGCCAAATGGTTATCCCCGTGGGCAAAACTTGCTGTTTTCCATAAAGAACCCATACAGCCCTTATAAAGAAATGGATGGGCTTAGCTTCGTGGTTCGCTTACAAGGTGGCAGTCATCATCATAGTGTATTAGATCTAGAATATCCCGCAACGGTCCTAGACTTCAAATTTCATAATTTGGGAGATCTTGAGGATTTGATGGCTGTTAAGGGCTTCTATTCATTGAATTATTTTTCAAAAGCTGGAACTGAGAAGCTTGACGATTCCCTTGCCGTGAAAGTTTGGAAACGCCAATTAAGAGAAAATGTAGCAGCTAAATCTTGGTTGACCCTACCTTATTTTGAACTCGAATCTCAGTCATTCGTAGTGCCTGATGGGCCTGAATTCGTTGTGTCTAAGTATGATCGTTATAACCAGGTTGGGATTAAAAATAGCTTCTCACTAGGGGGTAAACCTCCAAAAATAGTTTTAGAAAATCGTAAGGGCACTAAAGAATTATTTGGAGAGGTGGATTTTTATCCAAGTAAGGTCAAAGATCCTTCAAAGCTAAGCCTAAAGGATCTACCTTCCCATAGTATTCATTTAGCTGATCGCAATGGCTATCGTGTTCTTTACATGAACCATGAACTTTATTTGATTCGCAACAATCATTATGACCCTCTTATGTTGATTAAGATTCCAAATAAACCGATTGATGGTGAGCTTCCGGAGTCTATTCATTTCGAAGTGGTCGAGCATAAGGATGATCGTTTCTACCTGTTCCTATCAGCAGAAAATGACAACCACAAAGAAACGGTGGTGTATGAGTTTTCAGAAGTCAATGAGCAGCTTTATTTAGAGAATACCTATTCGCTTTGCTACAACTTCTTTGATAGCAAGAACTTAAGGCCGCGTATTTATGTCACTGATAAGCAGGTTCTTTTTGATAATTTAACCCCTGTTGACGAAGAAAAGCCTTATAAGGAGTCCTATGACGAAACAGCTGGCCATGTAGACATCGAAAAGTCTATGGAAGAAGGCTGTGAGGAAATAGGGTTTCGAAGGCCGACAGAGGAACTAGCATTACCACCGAGGCTCTATTTCCATCGTTACAATAACGAAAGCACTGATGGAGTCTATGATGGTATCTACTACGAAAACCGCCGAGGTCTGCATGAAAGGGTGCTTGAAGGTCAGCTGTTGATCCCTAAGGATGCGAATCCAAATCTAGAAGCCGAGGATGATAGCGAAAGTAGGGAGATGTTGCAGGCAAGGGCAATGCTTAACCGGACACGGGTCATGCATTCTACTGGGCAAATTGACCTACTTGCTTTTGCTGTCGACCCTAAGCTGAAGAATGGCAAGGAAGGTTTCACCCTTGTCTTCGCTGCGGTTCATGAGAAGGATATACAGAAGCCCATTCTTTTTGAGACAGAGGTTTTAATTCCTTTCGAGGAATTTACAGGGGTGCGATTTCATGGTGGACAGCAAGGACAAAATCGGCAAAAGCATTTTAAGTTAGGTGCGATCGCTGCTTTTAAACCTGAGCCGGGTGAAGAAAATCATATTATGGTGCTGTTCGATCTGGAGTTAAAGGAGAGAAGCTCCAAATCTTATGATCAGGATTTTACCTTCAATGTACGTGCAAAAAACCGTTTGGTTAAAGGTTTCAGTAAGGAAGGGTCGGTCACTTCAATTTTTTCACGGTTGCTAAGCGATATTGTGATTAAAGATGATCGTTACGATACAGTCAGGCTCAACTATGGCCAGCTATTAAGCGTGGGAAAGATCAGTCCAGAACCTGTTATATTTGATCGGGACACAGCGATACTCGACCGCAAAGACTTCGAGCACCCTGCTTGGGGGCCAATGCAGATAAAAGTATATGCTATCGATAAAAACTTTGAGCATGGTCAAAAGTCTTTCTCCATTGTGATTGAGTCCCATCGCATTGAAGGAAACTTAACTGACTACTTCATAAAGGACTTTCATTTTGGGATCGATCGCTTGCAGGGCCTATCTGTACAGACTAGGGCAGATTATGAGCAGCAAGAGGATCGTTTTGGCCTTGTGTATGCGTTAAGCTTGGATGAAAAAACAAGCAAACGCAGTGGGGTAAAATCAGGATTTCATAGCCTCTTTTTCCTCATTAAAAGGCCGACTAGAAATAACCAAACCATAAAAAATGCCATCTTTGCTGGTAAGTACGAGCAGCTTCTCGAAAAAAGCACCAATCCAAGTATGGAAGAAATCGACTATAAGCTGATGGTCGATGTGGATGGTAATTTTTATTGGCCTGAGAACGACCTTATTCCATCTCATCGATTGTTTAAAGCTGTGTCGCTTACAACAGGGCACTCAGTCTGCCCCAACCAGAGTAAGCTACGTCTTGAGACGGTAAGGCGAGTTAGGGATATCAATAATTTCAGAATCGGAGAGGGTAGCTGGAGGGTTAAAAAAGGTGCTTACATCAAGGCAAACCTGCCGGCTCACTTTGGCAAGCTGGAAAATGAGAACCTAGATATTTACCGAAGCATGATCTTCGATGACTTGGCTAAGACCCTTGAGGACCTTGGAAATAGTGACGTTTCTAATGAGCACAAGGTCCTTTTGGTGAGCAAAGATTTAAAGAAGTACATATCCAATGCAGTGGCAGCCAGTTGGCTTCTTAAGTCCCCAGAGAAGAAAGATTGGTCCTATGAAAACCGCAACTTGGCTCTTTATTACCTTAATAGAGAAAGGCCCGTAGATCAGAGGGTCATTTTTGAAAACTTCCAGGCTATGGGAGAGGCATCCAACCGGGGTGAGAAGCCTGTGCTTCTTGCAGACCTTGCAGAGTTGCTCCAAGTTGGAGCTCCAAAACCTGGAACGGTCGATAGGCCCTATCAATACACGGTGAAGTCAGAGTCAAGCATCGAAGCTCAGGATGGAATGGATGACATCTATCATGACTCATTGATCGACGACCGTTTAGAATCTGCTAGCTTGCTATATATCTTGGCTTCAGAGGGTCAAGTGATTCCGCTAGAAGACTTTAATAAGCGGGGTGAAGCTCAAAACTCGATTGTCATGATTGGCACAGAAGCTGAGTGGAAGGAGATTAAAGCGAATATTTCCGTGCATGAGCGTGCGTATGGGCTTTTACAATCTTTCACTGAAATGCACCTAGACACCCCATCCTTAGCCCAAAGGCGCGACCTTCTCATTCGTATCCTTAAAGATAAAGAACGGCTTATCCAAGGTTTTCGTTACGACAGTGAGAAAATCTTTCTTCATAGTGGTGACTTAAGCCAGGAAGAAATCCGGGAAAAAGTGGTTGATTATGCCGTGTTGCGTTCGCAAGCCCTTGCTGAAGAGAAGGGTGAGAATGTGTTCGTGTCGTTTATGAAGCTCATGAACAAATTCAAGCAAAATTTAAGCTCGGGGATAGAGTTAGCTGAAGATGGTTTTGTAACCATCGATAAAGCGTTCATCGAAAACATTATGTGTTACGCTTATGGCCTGCCTCTTAACTTGCGTTCATTGCCAAAGGATGATCCCCTAAGGGTGCTCAGCCGCAAAAATGCTCCCATGATGCTGAACGAAGCAGGCTATGCTGGTAACTTTGATGTGAAGATGCGGGTTATCAATGGAATTCTTGGGCAAACGAACAGTGGTGATCAGAAGACGATCCCTGCTTCTTTCGTCTTATTTGGCAAAAAAGGAAGCGGCAAGACCTTTCTATTCAAAACTCTCGTGAAAATGCTCGGACTAAAATACTACGATTTTTCTGCAGATGAGCAAAGTAATGCGGATGCTCAGGTGTTCTTTGTCAATCTAGGTAATATCACCTCCGGCCTAGCAGCTAGAAATGTAGAGGGAGAGACGATGCCTGTCGGAAAGCTTATCGATGAGTTTGATAAGTTTTTGCGCCTTCCTAAAGGTAAGCGAGGATTCATCATCTTTGATGATGCCCATCTGTCCTCTTCAGAGGTAAGGGGTGAGGTGTTCTCGAAGTTGCGCTCACTTTTCGAGGCAAAAGATGGTAAGTATCAAGGGGTAAATGTCCGCAACCTAACCTTGTTTATGACATTTAACCCTACCATTGACCGTGAAAAAATTCGTAAGGTTGTGGATTACGGAGAGCCGACTCCCTTAGAGTTGACTCTTGCCACCTTTATGGGTGATGACAACAAGGTTGATGAGTCCTTCTTCAACCGTTGGGGTGACATCATTAACCTTGATATATTTGGCACTTCTGCAAAGGGTAACGAGCTTGTAAACCGGCTTAGCTCGACTGCAAAAAGCCATTTTAACCTTGAAAATTATTACTTTACGGTTACTCCTGATGTGGTGACCAAAATTGTTAATAGGTTCCCTAAGCTCAATGCTCGGGATTTTCTGTCCTCAACAGTCAAATCATTGTCGGGCATGCTAAGGCATGAGAATGCCCAAAGACCCCTTTATATGATTGTGCCGCGTGAGCGATTGCCAGCTTCCGGTGATTGGGAAGAAGTGCCATACTCTCGCTCAACTGAGCCGAGTAGTGAAGAGGTTGCCTCCTATATAAATGAGAAGTTTTACGCCTTGTCAATTTATGATGATATGCGTGGCTATGTCTATTTCCTAGAAATGATCAGTAATAATTTCAGAACGAGCTTTTATAGGGATTTGATTGCTGCAATCAATGGCAATCCGGATATCGCAGGGAATACGACCCTACAGAGGTACCGCTTATCACCGATTCTCCAAGCTTTAAAAGCACACCTGATGCAGCATCCAAAGATTCCTTTAACGGAGTTTCCTATTGATCAGCAATTGGTTAAGAAGCATTTACGCATAACTCAAACTGATAGCACCGACTCTTATATTTATGACATGTATCAGGGGATCGATCAGGAGCAGTATTTCCCTAACGTCTTCAGAAGGTCGTATAAACATGACCATGTGGCAGACTATCTGATTGGACAGCACCCAGGAAGCCTTCAGCAGCCTAGTAGGCTCAGTCTATTGCATAAGTTACCAGGCGACCTGAAGTCTTCGCTAGAGTCTTACCTAATGAAGATGTTCTTTGTTAATTCTAGGTATGACCTACAGTTATCAAACATCAGGTCATGGGCTTTGAGTCTGCCCTCAAGAGAGCCGCAAAATTTAGCTCCTATTGCAGATTATGTTGTGAGCATGATGAATAAATTTTCTGACGAGTTCTTTTCAAACATGGACTTGATTGAAAACATGCAAGCTGACGACTACCAGTACGCCTCAACTTATGATGTGACAAGGCTCTTCCTTTACGTGCTAGATCGAGCAATCACCCAAGTTAGTTGGGAATATGCCTCTATTTATCTGATTAAGGTTTTAGATCTTTTGTCACAGGATATGAGTATAGCAACAAACCCGGGTGTTCAGTTCTGGTTGTTTGAAGCAGGTAAAACGCTAATTAGGCCTCAATCATACCAAACCATCTATGAAAGTATTAAGAGCTCACTCCTTGGAATTGGGGAGTGGAGTGAAGAAGAAGAAAGTAGATATGAAGATGGATTCTACCGAAAGTTGGATGAACTTTTTTACGATCAAAACTAAGTGGGCTGGGAGTTGTTATGAAGAAAATAATTGATGTAAGGCAGTTGGTCCAAACCATCTTTGTCTGTGTTCCTATTTTATTCACAAGTGTCTTTAGTGCCTTTGGAAATGAGGTGTCCGTAGTCTCTTCCCATCGTGATGCGGAAGTCATTGATGATTATGAACGAGAAGCACAGATCATAACCGATGTGGCTGAAAAACTCGGATACGCTATTCCTAAAAAACATCACCTCACCTTTGTGCCAGCTGGAGATCTAGGTCAGTTGGCCGCCTTAGGGCGTTATGCGCTCCCTCACTGGTATGATGGCGCACAAGTCTTTAATGGAATGGGACAGATATCGGGAGTTCTAGAGTTTGTCACCAAGGGGGATCCAGCTAGTAAATCCTTTTATAGTGATACGACGGACTATATAGAACAGATTTCCATCATCATGCATGTGATCGGGCATAATGACTTTGCGCTCCAATCAGAGTATGCTCTTTCCACTCGCAATTATACGATGCCTGCTTCTTTGGAGCTATATAATGAAATCAGCAAACTCTACCAAGAGTTGGATCATGAAGAGGTATCCCTTTTTGTGCAGTGGCTTTATAGCATTCAGTACCTGCAGGACTTTGTCGATGGCAGCCATGAGGAGCCGGAAAAATTCATAACATCATCTCCCACGACGAATGAGCTTATTGACTTTAAAAAGCAAAAAATCGATGCCGGTAGTAAGGATATCCGCCCATTAGTTAATAAGATCAACACTCCTAGTGTTTTGTCAGCCTCAGTTCATCACCTCTCTGGTACGGCAGCCCAGTGGAAAACTGATCTAATCTCAAAGTTTGAGAAGATGGTCAGGCATTATCCTGGAAATATTCACACCAAAATCATAAATGAGGGTTGGGCCACCTTTACTCAGTACCTGCTTGCTAAGCACACTCATTGGAACGAGCGAGAGGATGCCTTTGTTCAGCTATCGAGCCTTATGCAAGGGGTTGCGTTCCCACGTGTGTCGAACCCTTACTGGCTTGGCCTTGAGTGTTGGAGGAATGTCTATCGAAAGTTTAAAAAGCAGCATGGTCATGAATATGGCAGTGAGCTGGAGCTAGATAGTGCCTTTGTTAGGGAGGCTCATGAACGCATTGCCCTGCAATCCAGCTATGATTTTATTCGTGAAAGCCTTGATGAAACCTGGGTTAGAGAGCAGCAGCTTATGATGTATCGAGAGGCAACTCCCGAGGAAATAGAGACTTATGCTCCAGGAAGAAATATTGAAAAAGGCTTGATCGTGGTATCGCGTAACCATGAGCGCATTATCAATGCCATTGCTAGGGAACAAGCAGACTTCTCCCTTGTGTTTCCAAAGATTCACTTAACGAGCTTTAATGACCGCAGCAATGGTGGTATCGCCCTTGAGCATATGGTTCGTCATAATATCCCATTAGATTTGATGTCTGCTGCACAGGCTCTCTACGTATATTCTATTCTGATGGAAAAACCGATCTCCTTAAAAACAATTTTCTATGACCAAGGAGAGCAAGAGGGAACGGTGGTCATCAAAGATGCGATCATCAATGTGTATCCCTCTGGTAAAGTTGTGGTTGAGGCTGAAGGAAGTGAGCAGCTGCAGATGGTGCTTCAGCAAGCTGTGGATGTCTATATTGGTGACTTGGAGTTTTCAGAGACTGAAGCCTTGAGCAAGTACCGTCATGAACGCTTTGATCAAATGATCCAACGTACGCTAGTAAACAGAATGCTTGCTCCCGCAACTCAGGACTGCTCATGTAATCAAAGCCATGGAAGCTTTATCACTCATGCTCCTACCACAGGCCGGGCACTTTTGGAGTATGAGGCTTTGATGTCAGACCGCTTTGGACGGATGTTGGGTATGGCCGTAAAGGGACAAATCGATGTGCATAAAGGGCAAAATGGCGTTCAGTTTAGGGTCCTTCCAATCATTCCTCAGTTTCAATTGGATAGTCGGATCCACAACTTGTTAAAGCAATTTTTACCACCGTCACCGGTGGACCAGAGGTCTTCTTTGCCTAACTCCTCCTATGTATTTGGGCAGGACGACAACACCCAAATTGGGCGTCATAAGACTGCACTACCTGGTGACATTTTTGAACAACCTGATGGTGAAGGCCAGGGAGGTGATGGAGATCCTGAAGATGGTGAGTCAGAGGAGCAAGATGGTGACCCTGAAGATGCCGAAACAGGTGAAGGTGGCAATGACCCGTCTGAAGTCGAGATTCCTCTTTCTGACTGGGGTATGGCATTACAGGAAGAAATTGGGCTTCCAAATATGCGAATTACAAATTTTGGAGAGAGTAAACTACTTAAGCGTAAAAAGAACGGTGCCATCAAAAGAAACTGGGGTGATGTTGTCTACAGGCGAACAGTCCCAGCAGCCTTGCTTTATCCACTCTCCGATAGCATTTTAAACGATGAGGAATTTGATTTTTCAAATATCGTCGATGCACTTATCGAGGGGATTCCTCGTATTACCCCAGCAGATTACATGGTTAAAAGCCATAAAGAGGTCCCTAAGCCACAAAATAAAGCTGTGGTTGTTGTGGTTATGGACTTTTCCGGCAGTATGCAAGGGGAAGCTCACCAAATGGCTGCTAATTTAGTCTATAACTTTAAAGCTCTTATGCTGAATCAGTACGAAGACATCGAATTCCGCTATGTGGTCTACGATACGGAAGCCCAGGAATTTTCAGAAGATGATGTGTTTGGAAAAAACCCTAAATTTCTTGGGGGTGGAACGAGTAACGTTGCTGGATACAAAATTGCTGAAGAGGTTTTAGCTGAGTACTCATATGATGAGTGGAATAAGTATGTCTTAGGAATAGGTGATGCTGGCGCCCCTGATGGTCCGGAAACAGTGGAGATATTAGAGAGTATCTATCCTGAAACTCAGTCTATCTCATTCGTTTATACGAATAACGGCTTTTGGGCGGATCAAGGGTTTTTGACTTCAATGCAGGATTATGCAGACCGTATGAAATGGATGGGTTACAGTGAGTTGAGCGACTCAAGCCAGGCTAGCATCGTTAGAGTTCTAAAGGAACTATTCCCACCAAACTAAAGATTAGTGGGATCATTCGGTAAATAAACAGAGATGTTATCTACTGTTGAGCCGAAATTTCCACTGAAAGCTCCCCAAGCTCCACAGTTGTACTCGAATGAAACTGCTGTGAGGGCCCATAAACTCTCCTGTATGGCAAAAACATTCCAATTAATTCCATCCGCAGAAACTTCAAACAAGAGATTGTTCGTACTTATTTCGTGAGAGATCTTAAAGAATTTATCGGAAGCCGGGTTGTAAGCCCTGGAAAAAACATTTGCGAACTCTCCGCCATCAAAATAACGTGCTATGAGGGTTTCACCTTCTACTAAAAAGTGTGCTCTTTTTTCTGTGTCAACTTTGAGTCCCCAAATGAACGGTTGAGTTTCAATAGCATTCTGAGTGATCATTTCAGTGACTTCAATAGTGACCGAGCCACCCGTGTAGTTGTAAAAAGACTTGCTCATCAATCCTGAATGTATGAGGCCGCCTGTTTCGTTGTTACTGCACTGTAATTGCTCATTGGTAACACTGATATCTGAATTGTACTCTTGCCAATTCAATTCGTCGTAAGCATTGCCAGTGAAGCTTTCGACGATGGTCGGGACGAAAGAAACGGGATCTTCTTCAACTGGCAAGCTTTCTCCAATATCTTTATTTTCATTTTCTGAGGAGGTGTTTTCTGTATTTGTCTCTGGGCCAAAAAGCTCTTCATCTCCTTTGATGGTGGCCGTCGCTTCGTCTATTATTTGATTCTCGGTACTGAGGCTTACACTGATCTTTATTTGAGTCTTTGTCCTAAGCTCAATATGCCAGCTGTTTTCTGCTTCAAGGTATTTTACTTGCAGGTCCTCGGCTAAAACAGGCTGGTCATTGGTATCTGTAAACGTCCAGTCAAACGATGCTGAAGACTTTGCCTTATCTTGCTCATTAAGGACACGGCAAAGAATAGTCGCTTCATCTTCCTTTGGTTCAAGCTCTATGCATTCTCTTACCAAGTAGGAGCGATTGATCATCTCAGGGACACTCACTTGGTCATCGTCTTGGTCATCGACCTGGTCTTGCTCACTACCACTCTCAATTGGGGCTTGGTTTTGGCCCTCTGTGTCAAGCAGCGGGTCGCTTTGGGTACTGGATGATTCATTGCTATTCACGCTTACAATATCTGAGTCAAATGAAGAATCACTGCATGAGATTATTAAGACTAAACTTAACATTAAATAAATCATGATATTCTCACATGTGAAACGCTGTTCTCTCTCCTTCTAGTCGTAGCGGTCACAAGTTGACTGAAGATAAGAATTAATTGTAACCATTTGAAAATAATTAATAATGAAAGCCGTGTTCAGAGCAAGACAACGTAAATGGTAAGGCTAAAATAAAAAAAACTTTGCTGTGTAACCTTCCTTGGTGGGCACGCGAATACCTATACAAACCCACTCAACTTTGTGAGATGCAGTCGATGATCCCTCTCTCTAAGCCGTGCTGCATCTCACCCCCTTCGGGATCCTGGGTGACTTTCACTTGCTTTTCAGACTCGAGCTCAGGAACAATTGCAAATAAAAGCCCAGACTTACTAATAATCTTTGGAGCAAGCGGAAGACGGCATTTGCTTTGCCTGCTCAAACCACTAGCGAGTTCAAACTCGTATCCGTGCCAAGGGCAGAGAATTTTTCCTGACTTTATTTTAAGGTCCTTAAAGGAGCGTCCAAGGTGAGGGCAATGTGCAGTATAAGCAATCCATTTGCCTTGATCTTGATTAATAAGAAAAGGATTTCCTTGAAAGGTGAATAGGTGAGGGCATTTAAGGTCGCTTGCCTTGCCGATTAAAACAGAGTGCTCTGCTTGGGTTTTCTTAGGCTTAGGTTTACGCTCTAGGTAATGCTGCCGGCTAGTCATCATAGCAACATCTTCCTTATATAAGCGTGCGTAGCTATATTTTAGCGCTGGACCTAGAGGTGCATAATACCATCGGGAAAACGGGACCAGAAAATCCACTCGGACGTCAAAGCCATCAGAGCGTTCATAGCTTACTCGGCTTCGTACTATGAGGTCAGTCATAAAGCCTGATAGCACCCGCACAATCCAGGTGCGCTTACGTTTGCACCCCTGCAGCCTTATTTTTTGTTTTAGCCCAAAAGGAGTTGGCCACAGACCTGCTTCCAGGGTCAAAGTTTTTTTACCTTTGGCAAGTAAACTAATGCTCGAAAATGTCCGAGGGTGAAGGTGAGGTAGGTGTTCCCAGTCGAATACGTTTTCGAACATGCGTTCATGATTAGAAGCAATATGCCGCTTATAGCTGGCAATCAATAATAGCTTCTGCATAAAAGGCTCCTCGGCAATGGGGCTGGTTCTTCAAGAGATTATATAAGCTTTACTTTTTCAGTCGATGAGAAAAGTGAGGATTACCTGGGAAAAGGAGCACATTATTTATGTCGGATATTTTTACTAGGGTAAAAAGACAGATTTCTCCTGTTGTCGAGGACCAAATGTGTACCTACCCTTTGAATACTAAACTAGATTCCAGATTAGTATTAAACCTCAAGCATAAAGGTCAGCTAGCGCTCGAGTGGAACTTTCATGGTTCTGCTTGTTTTCAATTTCAAGGTGATTTAGCGGCCCAACAAGGCTTATTAAGTTATTTCCCAGAAACTAACGATCCGTCTTCCCTATGGATTGATTTAGGATTATACGAGCTGTACTACACTGAGTTTGGCAAAAATGGGGAGGTAGCTTCCCACACTCATCCTGTTGATCTTGTCGTTTTCATATTTAGTGGAACGATTCAAATGCTTGTGGAAGGGGAGTCAAACAAAACTTATCATGCGGGGGAGTATTTTTTTATCCCTTGCAAACACAATCACTCCTTTAAATTTGGTAGTAAAGGAGCATCATGCCTTGAGCTTTGGAAAGGAAAAGATTTCTGGGTTTAATCTTGAATGACATAGCTACAACGAAAGCCTACATAGTCTGTTGTGTAGCTTGCCGATCGATCAAGTGTTGCAGAAAATAAACCGCTGTTTTGATGGTCTAGCCAAGAGCCTCCTCGTGGTAGCCCACCACCTGAGCCATTGGCACCTGCCCAGTACTGTCCAATGGATTGGCCCGAGTCCCATCTCTGATCGATAGCAATTTGTGGAATAAGGTCTGTTTTAGGTAAGGCATCGTTGCCACGGACACTTCTAAACTGTACCCAGCGATGGAAAATCCAGGTGGCACTGGGCTTGGCTGAGCTATTAAAATAGCTTGTGTGCTCCCTAACATTTCCAGGTAAGTCCCAGACGACTGCTCCGTTAGTTAGAGTCATGGTTCTTTTTTGGTTGAAGCTTCCAGAATCCAGTCCTCCGCAGTCACCCTGAACATAGGCGTTTGACTCGTCCGATGATGCCCCACAGGCAAATGAGGGGCTGTTATCTGAGTGACCCCTGCTCAACTCTCCTTGCCCAACACTGTTGCCACTCCAATTACTTTCTACACTAGCTGCATTGCTAGTAACTGCCATCCATTGTTTGTTATTGATAAGCTCAAAGCCAGAGCCCAATTCCGAACACTTTACTTTTGCATCATCTTGCCCAATCTCAACCCAGGGAGTATTCTCGGCAATAGATATTGGAGACTCACCAGCTTGCTCAGAGCAAGCTTTGCCTTCGGGGTTTGAACACTTGGCCTCGTACTTCATAATGCAGAAATCTTGGGGGTGATAGTCTGGGCTTCCCGGAACCAAAACCCAGTTTCCACCACTCAAGCTGGCGCAAATCATTTCATTGGTGAGCTCTTCTGGGGTCTCAGGCTCATCCTCGCTTGGAGGGGCTGCAGGGCCTGGTTGACCCATTGGAGGGATCTCTTCATCATCATCCAACTTTGCTTCTTCCACGTAAGCGTCAATCGTGGTTAAGTTGAAACCTTCAGGAATTGTGATAATCATTTCGAAGAGACTTTCCGAATCCTTAAATTCCACATCCAAGCTCTCCTTTGGAATAGGCTCCCCATCATTGTCAAGCAGTACAATCAGGTCCAAGTCCTCCACAGAGAGTTTTGTGGTTTCAGACCAACATCTCACTGTATCGGCTTCAATAATTTGACAAGATAAGAAACCTCCGACGATCACCGTCTGCGCTTCGATCTCTTTTTCGTTATCCTTGCCGTTGCCTAGGGTGAAGCCACCATTACTCTCTTCAACATCTTTGGTGGCATTATTACCGTTACCAACGGTAAAGTCACCGTTTTCCGATTGGGAAGGTAATTGCTTACTTGTGAAGGTTTGGTTACTGCAGGCTGTTATAAAGATCAGAAATAAAAAGTTGAGGTATCGCATACTTACCTTTGTACTAAATCTCATTATCAACATTCCTTGTTTGACATAATAAAAGCGTCGGAGGTCAGGATTGGCAATCTGACAAAAATTCCTAATACCCTGTTCTTGCAGTGATTTATACGGTGGAAATATTGGGTAAAAGATGTTGTAGGATCATCTAAGCTGCTTGTAAAACAGTCTGATTTTGCACAGTATGTATAAACCTTTTTCAACAGCACAAAATGAAAAAGTCAATAAATCTAAGACTTAAGATGGTGGCACTGTTTTTGCTTAAATAGGGTATGATACGAGTTTGTCTTTATTCTATTTTAATATTGTTTTTCGTCTTGTTGCTGGACCCAAACCTCATCAGCATTCAGATTTGTCAGGGTTCATCGATGAGTCCGACCTTCAAAAATGGAGATTTGATCTTTTTTCATCGGGTGAATCGTTCCTTGAGGGCTGGTGATTTGGTCAATTTCGAAGATCATGAAGGAGCCTGGGTGGTGAAACGGGTGATTGCCACTGCAGGTATGAGTTTCGAACTCAAGAATAATCATGTATTTATCGATGAAAACCCTCTGCTTAAAGAGCGAATCTACGAAACTGATCGATACACCTGCTTTCGTGAAGTAAATGGTGAGTCGGAATACCTAATTTTTCATTTGAAAGATCGTTACAACAAAGAATGCTGTCAACAGACTTTTGTACCTCATGGCTTTGTTTTTGTCATGGGAGACAATCGTCATGAATCTGATGATTCTAGGCATTATGGCCTTGTGGATAGTCATAAGCTTATTCCAGTTAAGCCAACGAGGCTACTAAATTTGGGGTTTCTTTTTTAGGCACGCCCAGCTGAGTTTTAGGAAGGGAAAGATGGACCACATTAAAAAGCCGCAGCTAATCATTGGTGTGATTATCGTTATGATAATTGCAATGCTAGGATATTTCTTGAAAGGAAGTGGATCTTCTTCTAAGGATCAGGGCGCTCGGTTGAACGTGATGAATTCAGAAACTGGTCAAGTTTTAGAGAAGGGGATTGTTGGCAGAAGCAATGCTTATAAAAAGGACCGCAACACCAGCAATCACAGAAAAAATAGCACTAAAAGCAAGCCGTCAATCAAGGGGCAGGATCATCAACTTAGCTCCAATCCAGTAAAAAGGAAGCGCATTTCATCTAATAAACAAGCATTAAGGTCCGGAAAAAATAAACAAGCATTAAGGTCCGCACAAAGTGAAAAAGATTCTAGTGACGAGTTCGTGACTCTGTATCACTCAGCTGATAATTACCTAGGCCAGCTAGACCAAACCAAATTCGAAAACTCGCAGAAAACTATGGATAGCATTTGCCGCGATAAACGTAAATCCAAGTCATCGAATAAGGGTGGGCTGTTCGCTAGGGGTGGAGTGATTACATTATTTTGCTCTTATTTTTGAATCATGATGACGGCATTTAATTTCTATCGTGATCTTTGATCTTATTTTGATTCCCTTTTGATTCTCCCCCGATTGTACGACCTTAGTAGGTTGATACCCCTGAGTTTTTGTAGTTTTGACTTCCTTTCTTTTCCTTGATACGCTTTTATCAGGCTAATTAAATTAACGCTTTTTGTTTAGTTGAAGTCTTCTGTCTCAATATTAGAGCTTAGGCTTTGCCAATTAATGGGAATCTAAAATTATGAATTTTAAGTCCTTTATTGCAATTTTGCTCTCTTATTTAGTCGCTGTAGCGAAATATAAAATACCTTTATTTAAAGGCTTTTGACTTCATATAGCTCTTTACTTACTTTAACT
>JABSRF010000360.1 GCA_013215275.1 Oligoflexales bacterium
TTGAAACCTCAAATAGCCAAATATATCAACTACCTAAATTGCTTACTAGTTAGTCAATAGTATGGGACCAGTGCCTAGAGAAGCGTAGGCGAATTTATGATTAGCTCGCCAAATTACTTAATTGTTGCTTTATACGAGCCACTTCATCGCTTTGTTGCATTGCTCGCTCGATTTCGTCAGTGCGATCAATTAAGATATCTCTCATCTCTTCGTAGCAATCACTACAGATTGGTTGATCCACTGCTGATGGGTTTATTTCATTCCATAAAAGCAGTACTGTCCAAGCTTGTTCACTAAACTGTCTTCTTGAGCATCTAGCTTCAACTCCACAGTTTTGGCAGATTCCCACAGCGCTTTTTCCTTGTGGTTTGGCTTCAGTTTGAACGTCATTTGCCAAAACACTTTTTGAAGCATTTTTTGACTTTTCCCTTTTTGCGGCAGCTGTTCCCATTTGTTTACCCCTTTGTGTTAACCCAACCGTTATTAGGTTCATGCCTCTAATCCCTGCCATCTCTGTATATGAATCCCCTTATCGGAGACTACACCACCACCTTTAGTATCGCTAAATAAACGTGTAAAAACAGTGGTATAGATACCAGGTTTTTTTTTACAAGCACCGATAGCATTCCCAGAGGGAATTCTACGATTTAGTCTTCTAATTTTCACAAATAAGCTCAAAACCATTTTCCACAAACTGAGGGGTATGTCAATTTTTTTTCAGCCCAACCCTCAAACCCTTGTGTGATTTCTCTGTGTTCAACCCCTTCAACTTGTCGGGTTCAAAAAGAGAAAATCAAAAATTAGGTGATAATGATATAAATTCAATTTGCTTTTAGGTAGGATTCGCCATTGAAGTAATATTTCAGAAGCTCTTGCTTTATGTGGTGCGTTCGAAGGCTCTTACTTTTGGTGGTCAAAAGTGGTTTCCAGATACTCTTGGCCTTTCTCAAGGAACCATTGCGGTAATGAAGCAGTCCAGTTAGGTACTTTGCTTCGAAAGAGTGGTTTTCACTTGGGACTTTTTCCAGGTAATACTGTGCCTGCTGTACTAGGCCAAGCTTAAGATAAGCATGAGACATAATGACAAGGCTTTTGGTACTGACTTCGCCTTTCATTTCATTAACTACCTTTAGGTACTCAACCCCCTTTTGGAGGTTGTTATTTCGCCAAACGTAGCAGTCAGCAAGCTCGACATAAACTGCATTTCGCACCTCCTCATCAACGCCTCCTAGGCTGAGGACCTGCTCGAACCACATGCTGGCGGTTTCCAGTTGCCACAGCTCCTTACTCAAGACCCCAAGCCCCCAATATATCCAAGGGCTATCAAAGTTGGTATTTAACAATCTCAATAAATCATGGCAGCCTTTGCTAGCATCGAACTTACTTGCAAACCTTACGAAGTATCTGATTGACTTTTCTTTACTTCCCTCGTACAGCAGAAACAATTTATTACGTGAATAGCATATATCTAATTGATGCTCGTCTCGGAAAAATTTCGTATTTTTGAAGAACTCATCCCACTCTTTAGGGTCATCATCCGTGGTGCTTAATTTTTCCAAAACAGGGTCGATCAATTCAGGCCTATCTGGATATTTAATCTGAATGTTCCAAATGATCTCATGGGCAAGATAAGAGACGTTCCAAGGATCAAATTTTAAAATTTTCTTGAGATAAACGATCGCTTGATCTAGATCATTAGTTCTCGCAAACTGAAGGGATTTAATCCAACATAATTCACAAAAATAGCTAGTCTGGCTTTGTTCATCAAAACTCAAATTTTCAACAATTTTTTTTGACTCGTCGACCTCACCCTGCTCAACTAAAAATGATGCAAATTTAAGGATCGTCAATTTATTCTTATGATCTAGCTCATACATTCTACGATAATGTAAACCTGCTTTCTCAAAATTCGTTAAACTATAATAAACCTCTGCTAAGTATCCATGCACTTCTGGGTCCTCGTTGTATTTTGCAAGCAAGTGGTAAAGAAGAGCAAGAAGCTCGACATGATCCCCCTCCTGATCGAGAAGCTTTTTAATACGCTCTTTTTCAATGATATACTCTTCAACTGGGACCTTTGCAATTTTAAGATCAGTGACCAACCGGCAGAAACGAATATCGGACACCTCGGGATTTTGCTCGTAAGCGTCGTCAAATAAATCCTTCGCTAAACGACACTCCCCCATTGACAAAAACTGATTACCTATTTTTTGCACCATCTCTGGCTTATCTCCAGCGATCTTTAATATTTGTTTGTACACCTTAAACGCCAAAGGGAAGTCTGAAAACTCTTCCAGAGATTTTGCAATAAAATATAGTGCCTCCTCCCGGATTTCAGGATCATCTAAAATTTGCATTGTTTGATATTCTGCATTTTGCTTACAGGAATTTTCTTTTACAGGATCTTCAGACTTTTTTGCGATTTCTGCAAGCATCAAGTTTTCGTAAATTTGAATTTCAACAGGACACATGCCTTTATTTTCAACCCACCAATCTGATAGGCTTTTGATTGCTGCCTCAGCCTCTTCATACTCCTGTTTATTAATGAATTCTTCACTCAGTTTCTTATGAGTATAAAAATTACCATAGAGATTATAGGGTGCTAATTTTTCAAACATATAAAAAAAGTAATCACCGTTTTTCTGGTCTTGATTCCGGTACGAGACTTGGCTTAATCCGAAATAAGAGGGATACCAATCAGGGTCAAGCTTCAGACTCTGCTTATAGCTGTAAATAGCCCTCTCGTAATTATCTAGGACATCGAGGGAGTAACCCACTCCATAATAGGCCGCAGCTGACTCTCCATAGACCTCCATAATCTCTGAAAACCGCTGGATCGACTCTGCAGGACTCACAAGCTCTCCTTGTTGATCGATAAGAGCTAAGCACAAAGACCCTACTTCCTCACTAATCTTTCCCTGCTCTACGTCGATTGAATACTGCTTCTTTAGGTTTTCTATATCATTTAATTTAGAAGCTAACTCAATCCTCCTGAGATGAACAAGTAATGAGAGGCTACCTGGCTGACTCGAAATTAACTCATCAAGTAGCTTTGATGAAGTTTGGTATTTTTTTACAAAAATATACTTATTAATATTTTCCAAACTCTGCTTTAGACTCTTTTCCATAATCAATAACCTGCAATTACTTAATTTTCCGACTGCCACATAACCTGTCAGCCTCGAACACTCCAAACCATCGTCCAGTAATTGCATCGCTAAAACTTATTTTTTAATTAATTTATAATTTTCTATATTTCAAGGTAGTTAGAACAAAAAGAAAATGGAATTTTTATAATAATAATAATAAAGTAGGAATTTGTGGCAACTGTAGTAAAGATTCTGGGAGACTTCAGTTAATTGGAAGCCTCCCTTGGAATAATTTCATTATATCAGCTACTTACTCTAATCATAAAGGGCGTCCCAGAAAATAGCAAAAGGCCCTACAAATGGGCTATTTCTATATTTCCCCGTTCCAAACAGAAAGTTATCCTCTTTAGTCCCTAATCAAGTGACCTTTATAATGGCATAATTTTCAAGATTTTCACTGGATGCATGAGCAAATTCACCATTTTTTTGAATTTTTCTCTATTCTGTGGTTTTGGCACTGGTCTCGATCTATTGACGCACTCTAACGGTCATTAACTCCACGATACTCATAGGTTTAGCAATTA
>JABSRF010000361.1 GCA_013215275.1 Oligoflexales bacterium
TTCGAGTTTGAAAGGGAAGCAGTTAAGGAGAGTTCCATTTTTAATTATGGTTTTATTATCTCGATCACCTATGAAAAAGTTGTTGTTTGTTAGTTTCTTGATAAGCTTGAATCCAGGTGCGGAACACCTTTGCACTTAAGGCACCAAGAAAAATGGAATGCTGGCTACCCTTGATAAAGCTAAGATCCCATGAAAATTCATGGCCCTTTCTGTGCTCCTCTTTTTGGTCTAAGGCAGTTAGAGCTTTTCGCAGCTCTGTAGCAGGAAACTTTTTACTTGGTAATTTGATGACACCACTTTGCGACCACGATTGCAGACCGTTCGATAAAAAAGCTCTGGCACCAGGTAAGTATGCTGTGCCCTGAAGCCCTATCCCACTTACATACGCATCTTGTTTTGCATAAAAGGATAAGCGTATTTGCCCTGATTGTATCTTGACCTGGATGTGCCCTACTTCACCAAGCGGGCAGCGGCTTGTGGTGCGGTTGAACTGCAAGCACTCTCCCGCTTGCTTCCACGTTTCAAGGTTGAACTGAATGGTCGGTGTTAAGTGTACCCAGCTCGATCCTTGACGAATTTGAATTCCTTGAGGGGAAAGAATCACCTGGGCATATGATACAGGTAGAAATATACAATAAAAAAAAGTCCATAAAAAAATCTGCAATCTCATACCAGTTTCCGTTTTCAATGAGGGCAATGTCTGCTAATTGGTTTGTAAAACCTTTTATAAAAAAAGGAGACGCTAAATACAATACAATCTAGGTGGCTAGATTTCGTTGGTTTCAGCTTTCATGGTATGGATTTTAGGCAAGGACTTTTTTGAAGATGAAAAGCATAGAACCTTATGCTTTGATCTGATAACCAGTCTTAAAAATTCTGCGCACAAGGTATAGGCAAACAACTAACAATAGGCTTATCATAGATAGGCTTATTCCAATCCCTACATCTGCTTTCCCGTAAAAACTCCAGCGAAATCCGCTGATGAGGTAAACCACTGGATTGAGCATGGAGACCTTTTGCCAAAAAGGAGGGAGCATGTCGATTGAATAAAAGCTGCCTCCAAGAAAAGTTAGGGGAGTGATGATTAAAAGGGGGATGATCTGGAGTTTTTCAAAATTATCTGCCCAAATTCCGATTATGAATCCAAAGAGGCTGAATGTTATGGAGGTTAAAAATAGGAAAAAAAGCATCCAAATAGGGCTGTGAATTTCAAGTGGAACAAAGAAGTGGGCTGTCAGTAAAATCAACAGGCCTAGAATAATTGATTTACTCGCAGCAGCACCCACAAAACCAAGGATTATTTCGATATAGGAGATAGGTGCAGATAAGATTTCATAAATGGTGCCAGTAAATTTCTGAAAGTAAATCCCGAAAGAAGCATTCGAGATACTTTGAGTGAGGATTGACAACATAATCAATCCTGGGACAATGAACGCACCATATGAGACCCCTCCAATCTCACTTATACGAGAGCCAATCGCAGAGCCAAAGACGACAAAATAAAGAGAGGTTGAGAGAACTGGAGAGGCGACGCTTTGTCCCAATGTTCGCTTCATTCTGGCCATTTCGAACAAGTAAATGGTTTTTGCAGCCTGTATATTTATCATTTTTTTACCAATTCCACGAAAATTTCTTCGAGAGAGCTTTGTTTCGTATTGATGTCAGTATATTCTAATTTAATCTGAGACAGGGTCTTTATTAGTTTTGAGACTCCCGTATCAGCCTTTTTGGGATCGTAATAGTATATCAGCCGTCCCTCCTCACTTTTCACCTCGAAGTTGCTCAACTCTGGAGGAACTTGTTCCAATGGAGTGGCCAACTCAATGGACATTTGCTTGGTTCCAAGCTTTTTCATGAGTTCTTGCTTTTTTTCCACTAGAATAATCTCACCCTTATTTATGACTCCAATTCGATCAGCCATCTCCTCAGCTTCTTCTATGTAGTGGGTGGTTAATATGATTGTGACTCCGGACTGCCTGAGTTTATGGACATGTTGCCACATATCTCTGCGCAGCTCAACATCGACCCCAGCACTTGGTTCGTCGAGAAACAAGATTCGCGGCTTGTGTGAAAGCGCCTTAGCAATCATGACCCTTCGCTTCATTCCCCCTGAAAGAGTCATGAGCATATTGCCTTTTTTATCCCAAAGGGATAAGTCCTTTAGGAGTTGTTCAACATAATCCGGTTCCGGTCCTTTTCCAAATAAGCCACGGGAAAAGTTTACATTGTCCCATACTGTTTCAAAGGCACTGAGAGTTATTTCTTGGGGCACCAGTCCAATTAGGCTACGTGTGTGGCGAAAATACTTAACATTGTCTTTTCCATCTACTAGTATTTTGCCACTGCTGATATTAGTGGTTCCGCAGATTCCTCCGATAAGGGTGGTTTTTCCCGCGCCATTTGGCCCCAATAAAGCAAAGATCTCACCCTCATGAATATCAAGGTTAACATCCTTCAATGCTTGAAATCCGCCGCGATACTTTTTGGATACCCTTTGAATCGAGATTATTGGTGCCAATCGCCTGTCCTTTTCCATCTACTCAAAATTCGGTTTGCTCCTGCTGCTTCCCTTATTCTGGCAGACAAAACGGGAGGATGGAAATGAAGTTTAAATTTTTTCTGAAGAAGCTAGCACTATGGCAGGAAAAATGCTAGATTACGCACTCACGCTGTTATCTACTTTTGGATAAAAAATGAACGATATCAACAAGTTTTACCATTTTTGTCTCGCTTTTGTAGCTGTTTGGATTTTTTTGGCGTGTGGAGATACTGCCTCTCAGCAGTCACCATCTTCAGAGCTTCAGTTAGCTTTGATTGCAAATTTTAGCGCTAGCCCTTCGCTCGCATTTAACCCGCCGCAGCCAAGCCTAAGTGATCCTGATTTTTCGGGTGATCTAGAGCAAATCGTATCAAGAATGATAGCTTTCAAACCTCAAAAAATATTTGTTGAAAGTGTTCCTGGATCTGCAAGTTGTATCGCTCTCAATAAAGCATTTCAGGCCTTTGTATTCAATCAAGACCTGATCAAAGAATACCCAGATGATGTCACCCATCAGGTGGGATTTCGCATCGCAAATAAGTTGAAGCAGGCTCGCTTATTCTGCGTTGATGTAAGTAGACGCCTACAGGACCAGCATGATCAAGAGGCACTTGCGTTGCTTGATGTCTCTTTGAGGAACCCTATTGTTCAAGGGTTTAAGGATATTGAAGACACCCTTCGAGGCTACCTTGATAATGGTGACATGAATGATGCTTTTGAGTTCCTAAATGAAGACCAAAGTCTTTTTGAATTACACCAGCTGCGAACAAACTTATATCAAAGCCAAGAAAGTAAAGCAGCAAAAGCCTGGTCGGACCGTAACGAAGCTATCATTGAAAACATAAAGAAGGACACTTCTGGTTTAGACGATCGGGTATTGCTTATCTTTAACTCAATGAACCTTTATGACTTGAAGCAAGAAATTGAAAAAAACTCCGTTGATAGTAGAGTTCTTTTCTTTAAAGACCTTTAAAACCACGGTCGATCGATTTTAGTGAATTTTTTTGACGATATGTTCGTTTATTATAATTAGGGTGAGCTTGGTTGTCGCTTAATAGGTGGCGGATTGCTAGATTAAGTGCAGAAGAAAAATTTTCATCGCTTCGCAGGGCGACTTTAGATAACCTGTGATA
>JABSRF010000362.1 GCA_013215275.1 Oligoflexales bacterium
CTGCAGAAAAAATCCAGCCAAAACGTGCTAAAGCGAATATTTGGGGGATTGGCGATTACATTTCGCTACAGCGACTAGATAGGCCAGTAAGAGGCAACAACAAACTGAAAAAGCTAGCATAAATAAACTTATTCATATTGATTTCCTTTCAAGGTACCAATGAAAGAAGCATGACTTGAATATCATTTATTAGCAAGGAAGTATACCTTTTGCCGATAAAATATCCATATCAGGATATTTTTTACTCCTTACCAAGGCGTTAGTTAGCATTTATACGAGATTCATTTAGGCTAATGAAATTTCCATAAACAAAAATACAATACTAAACTATGTTGTTAATTTCTATTGCGTCCATCTTTTTACTGTATTTAATTCTAAAAATACCGTGCCGCCCAACAAACTAATTTGTAAATCTAATGGCGTCAAATAATATTGAACTGTTTTTGTCTGGATAGCCAATTTAATCAAGTTTAGACCAAGTTAACTTTATAGGGCTTTTTTGCATATACAAGCGCAGATTGGCCTCTAGAGATCAATTAACCAATTTAGAGCAACGTGGGTTGATATGATTAAACGATTTTTTGCGGTCTTATGTTTTTTCCTGCCTTTTACAATCAGCTCGATAGGCTTATCTGAGGATCATCTAGAGAGAGATTTATTGGTTCGAAGGGCTGCGATCAACTGGATCAAAGCAAGCGAACTAGAAGGTCGTGATGATCGTTTAGATGCTTGTAGGCAAGGTGTCACTGAATCTTTGCCAATTCTCGATTGGTTTCTAAGTGGAGAAAAAATTGCAGATGTTTTTATGGGGTCATCCTTAAGTTTTTTTATCCCAGATGAAACCCTGAAGAAAATACAAAAAATCGATCAGTACATGGAAAAAGTACACCCAGTTCATAGTCTTGCAATCGGTGTTTTAAGCTCGATCCACCCCAGACTACAAAAAGGGTTTTCCCGAGCATCTAAGTGGTTAGCTTCGAGGCTCATTAAGGTTTACTTACCGAGTCGTTGCGAAGATTTTCTTTCTGGGATCAGGTTAAACATTTCTCAAGCGAAGTTTTCCAATACTGATTTTATTCAGCTTCTAAGAAATCAAGAAACAGGGCTAAGCTTTGATGGAGTTCCAGAAAAAATCCGCTCCTACTTAGAATTGATCTTAGAGGAGTATTATGATCACCTGACATTTAAAGAAAAATCAAAAATTATTAGGGGCCTACTTGAGCTACCAAAAAGCGCTTCAAATAGTGAGCAGCTGGCAAGTGTATTGATGAGAAGTGGACCGATTTTACAGAAATCATTCCAGCTGTTTGGAAGCGATGTCAAGGACCCATTATTGCTTGAGGTGATGGGAAAACTACGCTCACAAATCAAACCTTTCGCAGCGTCCAAAGTAAACGATATAATGAGTCAAGAGCTAGGTGGGGAGCATACCGAGTTTTTCTCATCCTTTGATATGCAGCCTATTGCTGCTGCTACAATTGGGCAGGTTCATACAGGAACTTTGGTAAGTGGTGAGGCGGTCGTAGTAAAAATTAAGCGTCCAGGGATCGAAAACCTAGCACAACTAGAAATAGATTTGTTGCGATCCCTTACGGAGGATGCAGGGATTTTGAGCTTTGTGGATGAGCTAGAGAATATCATGGCACGAGAGCTTGACTTTCTCCTAGAAAAAAAGCATCTACGCGAAGGCCAGCAAGTCTATCAAAACTTAGGATCTGGTCGGATAAAAGTCATTTCTTTGTTGGAAATGCTAGAAGACAGTAATAATGTAATTATAATGGAAAAAGCTAAGGGTAAACCGATCTTTGCTGAGGTTGAGGCCCCTACTGCGAGCTTAAAAAGAGATGCCCTATTAGAACTGCTTGAAAAATGGCTTGAGGAAGCATTTTTTGGCAGTGGTTTTTTTCATGCAGACCTTCACGGGGGAAATCTCTTCATCGAATCAAGCACCACTTTGCGGCGGACTCCATTATTGGACTCAGATTTTTCGGTGAATGATTATTTGGAGGAGGAAGTCGCAGACTATAAGCTATGGCTGATAGATTTTGGCAGTGTTGGAACCCTTACTCTAGAAAGGGCAAGACAGCTTTTGAAGCTGATGATAGGCTTATCTTTTAAGTCAAATGACTTGGTGTTGAATGCCTTGCAAGAAATGATGGTGCTAGAGGCTAAACAGTGCGCTGTTTTATCAGAGTTCCTAGATGGATTGTGGAAAGAAGAAGATGATGGGGATGAGCTGACTTACTTGGACAGTTTATTTAATAAGATCATCACAATAAACCTTCCCCTGCCCAAGAGTCTAATTTTATTCTATCGAGGAAAAGCATTGATTGAGAAACAGATCCATGGGCTCAATGAGTCATTGATTGAAGGCACTAATGGAGATGTGCCCGCAAAATATAAGCCAGCGAATATTTACCGGAGGGTCTTTAAGCGTAACCTAGTAAGAGAAGTTTTACCTTTCAGAAATCTTAGACCAAAGAATAAGCGCTCCCTCCTAGAGAAAGATTCTCTAAAAGTGGTCGTTTCTTATTATTTTAAGCAGTTGGTAAATGAGCCTGAGGTTTATTAAAGGAACTATGAAGAAATCCCACCTTATCTCGCTATTCTTGTGCCTTGTTTTATCCATCCTGTGTCGAGAGTTTTATAAACAGGACTTTTCCCTTCAGGTGCAGTGCTTTCTCGTGGTCACTAGTTTGGCCTACTTCTTTCCAGTGATATTAACTCTTAGCGTCTCAGAGTCTATATTTGATAAGATGAATTCTTCGATTGGGAGGGTTGCACTTTATATCGGCTTACTCCTCTTGCCATATTTTATTGGTATTTTAGTGGATGACCGTATTTGCCTGCGACCAGGGCTTAATTTCCTTTTTCTTGGAGGATGGTTTTCCGTCGCTTTTGCATGCCAAAGATTTGCTAAATACAGGCCGATACTAATTTTCATTTTAATTTTAGATATTTGGCTTGCGTTTGAGTGGGATCGTTTTGTGTTGTGGCAAGGGAGCTTGTACTTTTTGAATGTGCTCCTCGGTATGGACTTAGTGATCTTGTTTTTTCCCATACTGATACGTTTCAGGCCCTTTGTGATGCAATTTAAGTGGAGCTATTTGTGGTCGAAACCACTGCATCAGTACAGCATAGTTTTTCTGATGCTTGCAGTTCCCTGTTGGATTTTAAGCGGTTTTCTGCAATTAAAAGCGACGGTCGATCCGTTACAAATTCCGATTCAGTTTTTGGCAATATTTTTTTTCAATGCGCTCCCTGAAGAAATCTTATTTAGGGGCTTGCTTCAAAAACAATGTGAGCAGTATGTCGGGGAGTATTGGTCGCTAATATTGGTGAGTGTTGTTTTTGGATTTGCCCACCTCAATAATTTCCCAATGTGGGACTATCGATTTGTTATTATTAGTTTTGTTGCAGTCCTTTGCTTTGGAATGGTCTTTAGACGAACCCACTCAATGATTCCTGCCGCTCTTTTGCATACGATTGTTAATACAACTAACGAAATATTGTTTGATAAGGTTCCGCTCATTTAAAATGTGATAACTCGTTAATCTTATTTTGTCATATATTTTATCCATATTTTATTATTATATAGTGTCTGGTCGGAAACTAAATTCATGCCTTTGTAACTCAGTTTTTTTCATCGCGGTTGAAATTAATTTTCAAAA
>JABSRF010000363.1 GCA_013215275.1 Oligoflexales bacterium
TCTCCTTATGTAAATTCAGCATGTTACATTTATGAGTTTTACTTATCAAATGGTCCTAAAAACGGGGTCCACTATACAATTCCTTACATACCTAGTCAGAGTGTGCAATTCAACTATATAGTTTTTGTTATTTAAAGTGTATTAAGTCTTAAAAAGTATACGTGATTTTATAGATCGTTCTATTGATAAAATTGGAACAACAGATTTGGTAGAATAATCCATTTCAATCCTTCATAAGAAGGATTGAAATGTTAGAGGCATATTTCTAAAGAAGATATCTTAGAACTGCTGAAGAGTATTGACTTGAGATTGACCTTGGCGGATGTACTTAACCACAACTTTTCCGCGAGCTTTACGTAAAGCTTTTAACATGTCACCAACAGAGCGTACTCTTTCACCGTTGATTTTGCTAACATGATCGCCTTTTTGTAGGCGTAAGCGATGAAGCTGGCTACCTACCATTGGCTCTTCTTCGATCACGACTACTTTGTGATGCTGCTTCCAGAAGTTTTTCTTTACTGTGGCGTTGTGTACTTTTGCACCAACTTGATTGTAAAGTGGATCTCCAGAATCAAGGTCTACAATGTCAGAAGAAGACATTGAGCTAGAGCTAGAGCTAGAGCTTGAACTTGAGCTAGAGCTAGAGCTTGAAGAACTAGTGCTAGTGTCTTCAGGAGCCGGGCAAGACTGATCGCACTTTCTGATTTGTCCAGTTTTTTCTAAGATAGAAATAGTTGAACCTTGACGGATTTCTTCAGCTTGAGTGGGATTCTCTTGAATCTGTTGGATTGTTTCATCACAAGAAGCGTTATGGCCTTCTTCTTCCATTCTTGCTTCACAGTATGCGATTTCGCCACCAGCTGCATTGATTTTTTCAAGTAGTTCGCAGCTTCCTGGCTCTGAGTACATAGTTGTTGCTTTCCACTGCTCGTACTCTTCACACTGGCCCATTTGGCTATCTACTTGATAAGGAAGTCCCCACCAGTCAGTGCTATACTGTTGGCCTTTGATGTAAGCTTGAACACAAAGCGAGCCTTCGTTTGGAAGGCAGATATTTTTTGATCCAGTCTTTACCCAAAAATCAACATCTTTACGGCATTTGAAAGTAACTTTACCAGCTCTGATTTGCTCATGGTTTTCATGCTGTAGACAAGCGTTACGTAGCTCTTCAATGCTAACTACTTCTGTCTTTGCCATGGCAGGAAAAGCTGCGGACATATATACTGCTGCTGCTCCAAGTGAGCCTAGGATTATTTTCTTAGACATGTAATTATCCTTTCAATATATCATTTAATTATTTTGTCTATCATTCAAAAACACGACCAATTAATTGCTGCTAGAGCTTAAGCTAGTGCTTGATAGAGAGCTGCTAGACGTTGGAGCTTTGCCAGCGCAGCCTCTGTCATATAGGTCACAAGAGTTAAATGAACCTACTTTTTCCATCATGCAAGCACCGCTGCCTGGCTCTTGCTCCTGCTGTTGTTGCTGCTGCTGTGCTTCGTCACCTTCAACACCGCCTTTGCCAGTACCACATTGATCTGCAGAAGCATCACATGGGTCAAAGCAATGGTCAGAGATGGCATCTCGACAAAGTCTTTCAACGTTTTCTGCAGTTAGCTCGTCGCAGCTGTTAACAAAAACAGGAACCTGAGGAGCTAAAACTCGGTACTTGTCATAGATATGACATTCTGCAGCATTGTAACGGCTTTCGAAAAGAGCTTGTTCACCAGGAGTTGTTAATGGTGTGTCGCACTTGTCATAGCTAGTTCTAGCGAAAATAGATCCTTGGTTAGGAAGCTCTGCTCTATCTTCTCTTTTTTTCCAAACTGTATGGGAGCCTTTGCAAAGCAAGCCTTTATCGAAAAATTTTACCTGCTCGTTTGATTCTAAATTACGGCATAGCTCACGTAATTGGTCGATGCTTTGGATTTCCCCTTGACCTGCCATAGCAGAGGATAATGGCATTGTCAGCACAGCTGAAACCAATAACTTCTTCAACATAAGATTCTCCTTTAAACTTTAATGGAAACACTCCGTATGCTTCCCTTCTTAAACTTTTTTTAAATTCTTTGCAACTCTATTTATTGAGTTAAAAAGATTCGCTTATATATATCTAAATATTTGTTGAACTCTTGGTTATGAGAGCCAATTGAGCCATTTAAAATAGGGTATTTTACGTTTCCTGGATGGTACGAGCGAGACTTGCCGAGCCATTGACCTGCAATGACACGAAACTTCCCATCCTTTTTTACGCTCTTGTCTACGTAGAGCCGATAATTGTAAGTAGGGGCTAATATATCGTCTACATGGGTTGGAGAGGAAGAGTTTTGTTCCTTTTGTTTCACGAGCAAAGGAAAGGCCTTAACAAGGTATGCGAAATCATATTCTGGGTCCTTGGTAATGCGCCACCGGTAGCTATAAAGAGGCTTATTCCAGATCTCTACTCCAGCAGTTTCGTCAACGATTAGCGCCCTTTTTTGTTCGCCAAGAACCTTTGTCACAACTTGATGAAACGCCTCTGGTTTTAAGTCTTGGAGGGTTCCGTCTGTGTCTGCATCTCCTCGATAAGTTATACCATATTGAATATAGGGGTACTTAGCATGAGTAAATGTTAACAAAGCTTTTAAATCTGCAACTGAAAAATTTACTCCGTAAACATTGCGAGATTTTTTTGGTTCCGGAGTCACCACAGAAGCCAATGCCCAAGCATCACATAAACCTTCCCATCCATCAGCTTTATAAATACCAAATGTTTTCTTTTGAGTTTCTGCAATGGTAGAGTCATATCCTAGGTACTGAACGATTTGATCCATTTTGCCTAAAGGTGAATTTTTACCCTCATACAAAGTTCTATCCCTGAATGGCAACCAATAACCACTCCATGGCCTTTTGACTTTTACCGATTTAAAAGTCGGGTTGCCTGAGCTGTTGAGAGTTTCCTTTATATAAAGCTCACCAAAGTCTTCATTGACTCTTTTGACCTCTTCAAGCACAAGTGGGTGATAAACGCTTACAAAAGGTTTTGGATAGGCTTCATCAGGGTTAGGGCGAGAATTCTCAGCAATAGCACCGTTGAAATTTCGTTTTGTGGCCGCATTTTGAGTTTCTATGCTAAACAGATTTCTTAATACGTCATACTTGCTTTCGACCTGCTCAATCAATTCGTTTTGATCTTTTTTACTTGCGTCTTTTAATTCTTTGAGATAGTTGAGTTCTAAGCGAAGGCCTTGGACTTCTATATGATTACCTTTGTTTTTTGCAGCTTCGAGTTCTTGATTACGAAGCGTAATATCAGCTTCAATCTGACATAGCCTTTCGTTTTCACAGTCAACATGAGGCCCTGAATTGCTGGCCTTATGTGAAAGCGAATGAGAGCCGCAAGCTGCACTTAATAAAGTTACCGCAAAAAGATAACTACGTTGATATCCTTTCATAAGGTCTCCTGAAAAGCATCTAAATATCATTTATGAACTATGTTGTTTTCATTAATAGTTTATAAACATGTAACAAGCAACAAGATTTATCTGAAAATTTAAAATGAATTTTTGTAGGAGACGTTTGATAATCAGAAGTTTCCACAAAGTAGCACCATACTAAACTCATCTAGTATCTGAATCTATTGATAGTCGAAACCATAATAAGA
>JABSRF010000364.1 GCA_013215275.1 Oligoflexales bacterium
TATAGCATTCAATAACAAGTTTTAGTTTTACTTATACAAAGCTATTTTTGGTCTGGACAGTGGGGTCCACTTCACATGGAGCAGTTTCCAGTCAAAATTGATTTGAGTGGAGTGGACCATCAGCTTATAAAAAAGCTGACACCGAAGGAATCTACTGAGCTTTTTTTTATCTGTTCTGAATCCATCACAAATGCTTTAAAGCATGGAAAAGCGACCAATATTTGGGTGAATATCGCGGATCATTCATTGCAGATCTACGATGATGGCGTTGGCTTTGAGGAAGCAAAGCACTTAAGCGGAATCGGAACAAGGATCATGAACTATAGAGCCAACGTCATAGGTTGGAGCTTTGGAATGCGCCGTTATTGCAAAAGCCATGGAACTGTTGTCTCATGTCACCGTTTTAAAGAACCTAAGCATCTACGGGACCTGCATAAACAGCAAGCTGACTTGCCGTAATTGCTCCTAGTTTCTGTTTCAAACTCTCTTTATGAGAGTTAACGGTTTTAGAGCTAATACCCATTATGCTTGCTATTTCTCCAGACTTGAACCCCTGACGGATGTACCCGAGCACCTCTCGTTCACGCCGAGATAGTTTCTCCGGCTGGGGCTCAACGCGACCGTTAGCGATTTGCTTATCGATCAGTGCCAAAGAGACTGATTCACTAAGCCAAAGTTGACCTTTTGCCACAGCCCGAACTGCAGCAAGCATGCGATCCGGCCCCTCTGACTTCATGATGTAGCCCCTAGCACCTACCGCTAAGCAGCGAGCAGCAAAAACCGATTCTTCAAGTATCGAGAGTACGAGGACTTTTATTGCTGAAAAGCGATTGGCGATGGTTTTGATGAGATCAATGCCATTTCCATCCTGCAGCGATAAATCCACCAGAGCAACATGAGGCAAGCTTTGACATTTCTCTAAGTAGTCAAGAGTCTGGCGAATTCCTGCAAATTCCCTTCTTACCTGTAACTGGGAGTCCTGCTCGATGAGGGCTTTTAAACCGCGCCTCAGCACTGGGTGGTCATCGACAATGACTAACGTGGTCTTATTCTTATGCATGGGTCGTCACCTTTTTGGAGTTAAGCTCGATCCCAAAAAATATACAAAATAACGAAGACCCAAAAAAGAACTCCTCTAGGATTCTTTTTTGGGTCAAACGATGGCACGAGAAGAACCATGAAAGCACCAATGTCAACTAGCTTTTCGGCCCATTGTGCGACATCCGCAAGGCTTGAGGGTACAAAGTGTTCGCAAGAGTTCGCTGCACAAACTAAACGCCTAAATAATAGGCTTTTTTTAAATCGCTAAATTTTATTCCGCACAAGCCTTAACAAAAACAAGATCTTGTAAGCTTTTCAAAAGATCTTCTTCCAATTCTAGTAATAAATGGCCATCCGTTTCCCTTTTTGTTACTGATAACATCAAGTTAGCCCTAAGAAGCCCCTTAACGAGGAGTCTCGGCCACCTGAGCTAAGGCACCACGAAATGGCACGTTGAAAAGTGAAAGATTTTGTTGCATGCACTCCCACCCACAATCAAGTTTTGTGCACCCCAGCGAATCCTACAGGAACTGACTATTGCGGCACCCTTTTCCCATAAAAAGCAAAAAGCAAAAAGCAGAAGACCAGTGACGCATAGTTCCCCCCATATTTATGACTGTTTAAAAGCATGATAGTAATTTAGACAGTAGACAAAATGAAATTTTTTTTCAAAACGACCTTTCGTCGCATTCATTAGTCCTCACGGACATTTTAAAACATTCATAATGTTCATAGATAATAGGTAAATAAAATTAACTAGATCTTTTTTTTTCCACATGGTTTACCAATGAAAGTCCGAACACATAAAAAACATAACAGGAGTAGAATAATATGATAGTATGGAAAAAAAAGCACCTACACCTCCCGACCCTTTTACTATTAATTAGCTCCTTTATCTCCAATAGCTCATATGCGAATGATATCTACGATTACCTTCAGGAGAGAATGGATGTACATAAATGTGTGGGAGTTGATCTCTACCATAAGCAAATAAAAAAGGAGCCACTTCTGGAGTTTGCTCCAGATATAGATTGGTTAAGCAAAGGTAAAATGCAAATGGCAATCGAGGAATTTTATCCAAATAGGATTGGTGATTTTGCAGATTGGGATATTGATGAAATTCACCAAGACCAAGATTTAGGATCAGGATTTCTTAGCCTGGGAAAATCTGCGATTATTTACCCTAATAGGTTACCATCCTTTTTCAACCGTAAGCACTTTTTCACCACAAGCTACCTCAAATGTGCCTTTAATGGCACTAACGTCCAGTCTATCGACCGAAAAAATATGCGGGTAAGAACCCTAACGAAGATAAAGATTCTGGGAATCAAGCTCGCATCCATTGAAACCTATGTAAGGGTAAAAATTTTCAAAAGCCTCGATCGCTTTTTAGACCAAGAAGTTCCTCCTGCAATGCAAGCTACATGGAGGCAAATTGCAGAAAGTATACCCTTGCCTTTGGAACGAATTACCACAACGGTTTCAGGGAAGCATGATATAAAGCCAAATAAGAATTCAATTGGTGGAAGAACGGTCAACTTTTACTACAACATTAAAGGACAGCATACTTTTCACCTTTCCATTAAAGTGGTGAGCTTCAAAAAGGTTCCATACTTTGCACGCAGCTCTGTCATGGATCGTCAATTCACTGGAACTTGGGACAGTTTGAATTTAATTAGGAGCCTCCCTAATCAGCTGATAACACCGTCTTAACAGTGTCAAGCGGATCTGTTATCTCCCGCACGAGTGCTAAACATAGCCTACGTAAGCGGTATTGCACCTTTTTGGTTTCGAACTGTGCCTTCACAAACTCTATCTGGGCGATGCTTGTATTGCACAGAAGGATCAGGTGGGTCATTTGGCAGAAAACGGCATTGACGACCCAGCAGCGATCTTCAAAGGGTATGCACTCACCAACTTCCTTGGTCAAGCGCTCCATGAGGTACCTCGCTCCAGGCCCTCCTCCCATCTGGCCATCCTCATCAGAACCAAGATCTAAAGCTACATTACCGGTGGACAATATACGAAAACATGATTGAAAGCGGTCGGAAATACTTACCAGATGCTGATAAACCTTAGGGACAAGATCAACAAACTTAAGGTCAGGGTGGTTTTCCGCAATTTCCTTTAACTCCTCTCTCAGCTCATCTCCTGCTTTGTTTAAAACCTCACTGCACAGCTTTTCTTTACTCTGAAAATGATAATTGATCGCTGACAGATTGACCTCTGCTCGCTTTGCAATCTCACGCATCGACGTGCCCTCAAACCCTTTATCAGAGAATAGGTTGAACGCTGCCTGCAATATTCTTGTTTTCGTATCTAATACATCCTGCATTTAATTAACCTATACAAACCCTAACTTGGCAGCTGTGAGGCTACCTTTCCTCGTTCTTCTAACACCGACTGCTTAGAGCTATTTTTAAAGAGCTGTTTGGGCCTAGGCTTGAACCATACCCGAACACTCTCAAAGCTGTGGAATATATCTTCTAAAATAGCATACCCGCATGGCACCCATACTAAACCCTAATCAAGTGACCTTTATAATGGCATAATTTTCAAGATTTTCACTGGATACATGAGCAAATTCACCATATTTTT
>JABSRF010000365.1 GCA_013215275.1 Oligoflexales bacterium
CTTATTATGGTTTCGACTATCAATAGATTCAGATACTAGATGAGTTTAGTATGGTGCTACTTTGTGGAAACTTCTGACTAAACCTGTGAATTTTAATTCTGTAAGTCGGCTGATCCAAGTCGTGGATCACTCAGATGATAAACAGGAATATGGAAGTAGTTCCTATGCTAGCCTGAAGAATGCTGTTGAAAATTTTTTTCGCAAACCTCGGGTTTCAAATGAAGAGAAAGAACAGTTTCATTCCCAATTAAATGATTTTATTGAACAATCAGCCTCACGGAGGGATGAGCTGCTCAGAGAAATAATTGACACAGAGAAAATCCAAAATCGACTCATAGAAAACAATTTTAAAACTCAAGAACTTTTTGAACAAAAAAATAAGTTGGTGCGTCTTTTATGCCATGACTTAAACAATTCTATTACCATCATTAAATCTGCAGCAATTTCAAGCTTAGAGATCGCTGATGCGGAAAAAAGCCTAAAGAATTGGCAACGGGTTATGAGAGCAGTGAATACCCAAGAGGAAATGGTCAATCACGTAAAAACACTTGAGGCCATTTCATCTGGTAAGAGTGTCATGAAGCTAGAGCCTGTTAGCATCTCTAAAATTTTGGAGGATGCGCGTTTTATTTTTGATGAGCAACTTAAAAACAAAGGGATTAGCTTTGTTACGCTGGTCAAAGGTGCTCAAGATTTTTTTGTAAAGGCAGATGAAGTTTCACTTCAGAATCAGGTTTTTAACAATATTCTCTCCAATGCTATAAAGTTTAGCGAAGCAGGTAGCAGGATTACTGTCATGGCTGAAAAGATATCCCAAGATCAGATCAGGATTAGCATATGTGATGAAGGCATAGGGATTCCTGAGGAAATTCGGAAGAACCTATTTTCTTTTACAGTGCATACTTCGAGAACTGGTACTATGGGGGAGAAAGGAACAGGCTTTGGGATGCCTTTGGTGAAGTCTTTTATGGATTCATATGGAGGATCTATAGAAATCGAATCAAAGGAAAAGCATGCTGATAATAAAGATCATGGCACTACCTTCCATCTAACCTTTCAGGAGTGCTCCGGCAAAAACTTTATGGAATCTGCTTAATTGGCGGTACAGAGCCACTAAATAGCCCATAAACAGTCATTCGGCTTGAAAAAATCTGATATTATTTCTCTTGTATTAAAAAATGGCTTTTCCTACAATTCTTATTTATTGATTCTTTATCTATTGTTAACAGATAAGTTATAAATGTCATTTGCGAAAAATAATGAAATATGCGGTTGCATTTTAAACTGACATAATTTAGCTTTGCTTGTGTTCAGAGTACTACAGCTTTAATAGCACGACGGGTTTAAATAGATACCTATTCGATCGACCAAATAAGATTGCTTTAATTACGATAAGGAAAAGCAAAATGGTTCGTTATTGGTTTGCTCTATTGTATGTGTTCTGTAGCTCACTTATTGCCCCATCCACCGGTTATTCCCTTCAAAATTACCTGATCATTGATAATGCCAGCCAGTTTTTAGAGTTTGATCCCGGTTCTCTTATCCAAAAAGCCCTTGGCAGCCCTCGCCCAGTTCACCAAGATTTAGAGGTTAATCAGCTTGAGAAGTTTATATTGAAGGCGAGATCTAGCATCGACATAGAAATTTACGAAATGCGAAGCGAACGGATTAAACAAGCTGTTTTTGCAGCATTGAAAAGAGGCGTTCAGGTCCGAATTCTCGCCGAACCTGATCCCGTAGGAAATGGCTGTGATGCATTCTCTAGGTTTAACACCACGACAAACCTTCACTGCGAAGAGAGCTATCAATTTACAGAAGAATTTAAAAAACTTGCAAAAAGTCAAAAAAAACGCAAGCGCACTGTCAATTCCGAGATTATGTATTTCAACAAAAATTTATGTTGGGACCCTAAGAAAGGTAAGCAAAGCTTTTGTTATCAACATGGGAAAATGGTTGTAAGGGATCAACAGTTTTTATTACTGAGCACAGGCAATTTTAACAACTCTAGCCTCTGTGAGCCTATGTATTTAAACGATAATTCCTGTAACCGTGACTTCACAGTCGTGATTGAGAATCAAAAAGCAGCAAAAGCTTTAACCGAGGTGTTTAACCTTGATTTCAAAGTAGCGACTGAATGCGATGTGCCTCCCAAAAACCCAAGGGCCAACAATGCCATCCGTAAATATACCGAGGGTAGGTGCTATGGAAATGAAAAGCAGGTTGATGCACAGGCACATAGGCAGAAAATTACAACGGCTCTTCGTAGCAATAGGGTTGCAGATCTTTTAACTGTAAGCCCAATTTCTGCAGATAAAATCACACAGATGCTCAGAAATGCCAGACGTTCCATTCGAGTCCATGCTCAATACTTAAAAGATCCTGAGTGGCATGCCGAGATCATGAATGCATTAGCAAGAAATGTAGAAGTTCAGCTAACCTTGGCAAGTTTTTGCCATTTTAATCAGCGTGGAGGTGTTGGCTTTATTGAAAAGAAAACCCTTGTTGGTCCAAATGGATATATCACTAAATGGCTAGATCCACTTTTTGAAAAATCCCAAGGCCATTTAAGCCTCAAAATATTCAATCAGTCGATCCCTGAGCAGCAAGTTGGGAAATTAGGGTACCAACATGCTAAGGCGTTCGTGGTTGACGATCAGGTGGGGTGGATTGGTTCGGTAAACGGCTCTTTTACATCAACTCATATTAACCGAGAGTTCGGGATTTTTCTGCATGACCCAGAGGCTGTGAGTCATTTAGCTGAAGTCATGGATTTTGACCACCGTAATGGGATTAGTTTGCAGCAGCATATACCGAACTTGGATTGGATGCCTAAAGGGTATCAAGCTATAGGCACTTGCAAGGTCTACGAGAAAAAGCTCAAACCCAATACAGGTAAAACCCCTGCTAATAAGTGGATTGAAGACCAAGAGGATTCGTCAGTTTCCGATCAGACTGATGACGAGCAAGACGACGACGATACCGCTCAAGATTATGCTCCTCGAAGAAGCCGAAGGCTCCGCTGAAGTTTTTTAGTTGCGTTCCCTTTTTCAAATCGTTAACTAGTTCCTTCTTATGGCAGTTTTTTTGATTGTTGAGATAGGAAGGTAACTATGGCTAGGCTTTTGAAATATTACGCCTTAATGCTCTTGGTAGGGGCCTTGTTCGGTAATGCACCAGCATGGGCAAAGCGCAAAGTCAATGCTAGTATGCTAGGAAGCAGCGCTGTTGGCAAAACAACCCTACTAAGGCAGTTAAAGGGCAGTGCATTTACTCCTGTAGGCATAGCCACCATAGGCTTCGACTTTTTTAAATACACCACTGTGATTGATCTTGATGATTACGAATTTATGATACTCGATACTCCAGGCCTTATGAGGTTTCGGTCAGCAATCCCAAACATCGTGAAATCCCACTTAGATCTTGTGATATTGGTGTTTGATGTCAGTGACAGGCATACTTTTGAAGAGCTTGACTTCTTTAAAGGCTTAGCTCATAGCATGCGCCCGCAAGCACCTGTGCTCATTGTGGGTAACCAGATCGACTCAAGTAGTCGAGAAGTTTGAAGTGGACCCCACTGTCCAGACCAAAAATAGCTTTGTATAAGTAAAACTAAAACTTGTTATTGAATGCTATAA
>JABSRF010000366.1 GCA_013215275.1 Oligoflexales bacterium
CGAAGGGTACTAAAAAGTCCCATATTACAAGGATCATCATAACCTAAACGACATTTTTTGATGGAAACTTCTGTTTAAATAAAAAGTAACTTTTTTCCCTTTTGCCATGTCGACTCCTGCAAAGCGTTGAATGGGAGTCATATCCTCTTTTGCAGGATCTGGAACAAAGCTTGAGCCAAAATAACCGATGCTTTGCTTTTTCTCTTGGCCTACCGTTCTAAAATCTGAAAAGCTGGGAGCAGATTTTTGTCTTTTTAGCCACATGCGCACTGTGACTTTTCCAGGTTTTTCACTAACGGGCACCACCTGGACTTTTCCTGTTGCATCTGTTTCAACCATGACCTGCTTGACGGTATACTGAAGGTCAATCACCACCGTGTCAGGGTCTTGGGAAATGGAAAGAACTCTAGGAGGACCCTGACTGATCCACCTCCCTTTTTGGTCCATAGCAGTATAAACCCCTCCCACAGATTGGACCAACTGGTTGAACTCAACATCGTTTCCAGATGAGGCGAAGTCAATTTCCCAATACTTTTTGTTTGGAGCAACATCAAAGCTGAGTAAGGTTTCAAAGAGTCCTTTTTCATTCTTGCTCTTTACTCTTAGCCTGGTTTGCTGATCTTGCTGCTCTAGGAACAGGTTCACCGCTATAGGTTGTACCATCATGTTGAGCGCGTTGGAGTCAAAACCACTAGTTGCGGTGACACTCATGCCCAGATAGAAGGTATCCTCAAGGTCTTCTTGATGAAGGTAAGCATAGTTTGGGTCATTGGGACGGCTTTGGCTCCACTCTAAAGAGGAGTTCACCTTTGAATCTGGTGAGCCACATGATGTAAAAAAACTCCAGATAAAGACGACAGTTAAACTAAGACCCAGAGTTTCACTTGCTCTCCCGGCACTCCAAAAAGCCATGGCTCCCCTCCTAGAATTGTGTTTTGGCTGACTGGTCAGTTTAACTCAATCAATGCATAGAGTGTGCCAATTTTTTAGGCAAGATTCTGTTTTAATAAGACAATTGGGCGATGGTTAAAAATTATACAAATTTACTTTGGTGGTAACAAAAGTATACCGATTTTTGGTAACAAAATTTTATGACTGGTTTAAAATGTTCAGGCCGCAAATGAAGAAAAAATGATCCGAAGCTTTTCTCTTAATTCGTTTTCGCCAGCAGATGAAATTTTAAGTAATTTTTCGAGGCACTCATCAAAAAGCCTTCTTCTTGCGACGCCATACTCAGTGATATCTCGACGTTCTTGGGTCCATACGATTAGGGTTGAGCCGCATACACAATTACGATACTCCTGGAGGCCAATTGCGTCAAAAACAGTGGTTTTACGCTTCAAAGCTTTGGTCTCTCGGTTGTACTGTTCAATAGAATGGTACACTCTTTTGCAGTTGTTGCACTTTTTAGGAAAAATATCTGCGTAGTGATTTGCAAGTTTTTTCTTTACCGATTCTGAAAAAAGAGAAATAACCTCAAGCTCGGATACTTCCTTTTCTCCTAGGAGTTTCAAAAACTCTGCATCCAGTTCTTTGCGGATTTCTTTAATCTCTTCTGCCCGCGACTGGAGTTCCTCGTCAGTTTCTTCAATTTTTTGCTCGAGTGCCTTGCTCAAAGGGTCCCCCCGTTTACGTCCAGCGTCCCATCTCCTTTATCGGAAGCATCGGGCATTATTAAAAAAAAACTGTTAGTCTGAATCTGCTTGAATTAATAAGCCAAAGAAATTGAGGGATTACAGAATGTGATCAAAATATTTTTATCTGATGTTTTGATGGTGAGCTAGGAGGAGGCATGCATACGAATGAGGCCCTCCTGGGCGGTGGAGGCCACTAATTTGCCATCCCGGTTAAAAAACTTTCCGAAATTTAAGCCTCGGGCTCCATTGGCATTGGGGCTCTCAACTGCATAGAGCAGCCACTCATCCATCTTAAAGTCTCGATGAAACCACATTGTATGATCGAGGCTAGCAGCCTGTAACTCTTTTTGCAGAAAAGAAATGCCATGAGGGTTTAGAGAGGTGCCCATTAAGCCAAAATCGGAGGAGTATGCCAATAAGCATTGATGCATGATTGGGTCGTCCGGTAGCTTTGCAATGGTCTTCATCCAATGATAGTTGGTGGGTTCACGCTTTTTAGGTGAGAAGTAGTTAATAGGGTTGACCACCCGAATTTCGATAGGACGCTCACAGGTTGCCTTATACCTCATTTTTTCTGGAATCTTATCCGCTACTTTTCGTGCTCTTTCTAACTCTGAGATTAAGCCGTCAGGCCCTGGAACAGTAGGCATCGGGCTTTGATGCTCTACACCCTCTTCTTTGATCTGGAAAGAAATGGACATGTTGAATATTGGCTTGTCTTTTTGCTTAGCAACCACCCTACGAGTGGTGAAGCTGCGGCCATCACGAATCCGATCAACCTCATAGGTTAGGGTCTCTTCTGGGTCACCTGGTCTAAGGAAATAGGCATGGAGTGAATGTGCAAAGCGATCTTTTACGGTGCGGTACCCTGCAACCAAAGCTTGGGCTAAAACCTGTCCTCCGAATAACCTGCGATAACCTAGGTCTTGACTGTCACCCTTGAAATGATCGGCATCGGTTTGTTCTAAGTCTAAGATGCGCAGAAGTTGCTCTAGTGCTTCACTCATTTGCTGCTCCTGGTTAGTAGTGTTCTCAAAAAGTCAATATAGGTTACAAATTAGATAAACTCTAGTTATTCACTCAAATTCGTAATCCCTAAGAGGCCATAAATTTTATCCCAATTGCAAATATGATCGTATTATTTGCAGTGCATGCATTAAAAATTACTAACTACTTAAAAAGATGGGATATAAAATTATATCCACCTCCTAGATAGATAAAACGCCGATGGTTTCAGGGAGATGGGTGAGCCAATTTATTTAATTAACAATGGATAATTTTATGACCGATCTTGCACTGAAGAGAGGTCAAATTGTTTATGAAGTTGCTTATTACCTGTTTTTCGGCCATTTTACTGCTTGCATGTGGAAAGAATTCAGGGTTCTTTTCCAGCTCAGTGGGACAAACTCAAATCCAAAAGGAATCTGAGGGTGCCTTAGATGAGTCTTTGTATGAAGGTGACAGTCGATCAGATTTAGATGCCAATGCCGGTAACGAAGATAAAGCAAACCATTCTGAAACCGAGGGGAATCCACAGCCCCCTGTCATCCCTAGTGGGCAGGAGAATGAAGAGGCAGAAGGGGATGAACAAGAGCCAAATGATACGGTGATAGCCCCTGTATCAATTACGGGTGCACACCTCCAAGCTTGCACGGTAACAAGCCAAAACGTGGTTACGTGTGAATTTACCCTGCCTATTTCAGAGTCAGAATATGCTTCGATCACGGTCCTTGGGGCTGGCGGAGTTGTGGTTCCTTTTGAGGAGCTGGAGTTTAGTATGCAAGATTCTGAGGGTAGAGTCATCGAGATCGTCGTTCCAGATTCCTATGTGGTAGAGAGCATCTCTCATGAGGTTGTAAGCCGTTCAGAGTGTGAGGACATTGCCGGAGACTGGACCTTTGTGGCTGGAGATTCAGATTATAATAACCTGAGTTCGACAGAATTATATCGCCAATTGCATATTCCTGTCTAAATATTGCTCAACTTCATGTGAAGT
>JABSRF010000367.1 GCA_013215275.1 Oligoflexales bacterium
TTATAGCATTCAATAACAAGTTTTAGTTTTACTTATACAAAGCTATTTTTGGTCTGGACAGTGGGGTCCACTTCACCCTTCGACGGTAATCCATGATTTTTTTTTAAGAACAAAAGACAGACAATACCAACCAACAAAATGAAGCTCCATGCCCAAGAGAGTGTTTACGCATAAGCCCTAAATTTTAGACAAGCTATTCAGATTTTGCGAGTGACTTTATCGTTTTTGCTTGTTGCTAAAAGATCACCTGCCCTTGCTAAGCACATAGGGTAACTAGATGAATCTGCCTAGGGCTCAAGATTCATCGCTATAAAACTAGAGATTATGCAATAAGCAAACGTTGGAAAGGTAAGTTAGAAAGAGGGCTAAATACTTGGGAGGGAGTCACGTGCGCTTAGGTCCTCCCAACGTAAGATCTTTCCGATAGCCTCATCGATCAGAGGCACGAGCTTTAAGGACCTAGCTAGGCATAGAAAAGCTAAAAGCCCCTTTAATTCTCTGGGACCTAAGCCATAATAAAGGCTACGCCAGTAGTCGTTTAGAGGGATTGGTTTGCCTTGCTCATCTAGGGGGCAACGGTCCGGTGTGTAAACAGAGGGCTCAACAGACATTCTATTTTCTGCAATTTTTCCGACGTCCAATATTTTTCGACGCCAACCATTCAGGCAAGCTCCCTTGCTTTGCCAGACAGCATAAACAAAAGGTAAGCCTGTCATCTCTTTCCATAAGGCCCCAAGGTCAACCACAGTGTGAAACTGCTTTCTTTTCTGGAGCGCCTCATCGCCAATCAGTAACTCTAAAGGCCTGCGTGTGTAAACTATTTGAGAAACATCTCGGCCTACCATCAGGTTGTAAGCTTCGCTACCAAACCACAAATTAAACATAATTTTTGCAAGCACTGCACTGCTTGCAGAGTCAGGGCTCAACTTCAGGCCTGGAACCATAGCTAAAGGAAGAGAAGCCAACTGTTGCGAATCATGCACAAGCTGCTTTGCTTGCGCTCGGCAGCTACCAGGGTGAGTTTTTCGAGCTCTTTGGAAAAGCAGCCTGAGGCTCTGACGCCTTTCTTTTAAAGCCTCTAGCAACTCTTGGTGCTCTCTATAAAAACCCAAATAGACGCTAAGCACTGGACCATCAGAAGCAACACCAAGAGGCAAAGCCATTTCTAGTTCTGGCTTTGTAATCAAACAAATACTAGAGCATGGAGCAAGCTGAACTTGTCCAGTTTCTAGCCAGGAATTGACTCTTGAGGGAACCCCGGAACGAACTTCTAAAGGTCCGTGATTCAAGCGATTTAGCTCACACTTAAAGGGCCAAAGATTCCAGTATGGGATCCATCCAAGCTTCAGAGTTTTAGCTTTCGAAGACTCTTCCATAAAAAACCCTCTACTTATTGCTCAAATGCAAGTTTTCTTGCTTAATCTCCTCTAGACTTTCCTTAGCCGCATGCAATGTCTGTTCAATATCTTTGTCAGTATGAGCAGTGGACACAAAGCCTGCTTCATAAGCAGAAGGAGCTAGATAAATGCCCTTCTGGAGCATTTTTTGGAAGTAATGAGCAAATAAACCCGTGTTGCTAGCTTGGGCCCCAGCAAAGTCGGTTACGGGCTCGTCAGCAAAAAACATTCCGAACATCCCTCCCTCGCTATCTGCAACAATAGGAATACTGCATTGCTTGCCAAGCTCTATCAGTCCATTCACCAGTTTGTGTGTGAGATTCCCTAACTGTTTATAAACCCCAGGTTTAGATAAAATTTCAAGTGTTTTTAGTCCACATGCTGTCGCAAGAGGATTGCCAGACAGAGTTCCTGCCTGATAAACGTCTCCCAGCGGTGCAATACGATCCATAATATCTTGCCTTCCACCATAAGCGGCGAGTGGCATCCCTCCCCCAATCACTTTTCCAAGGGTTGTGAGGTCACCTTCCACAGACTCAACGCTTTGCATACCGCCATGAGCGACCCGGAAGCCCGTCATCACCTCATCTACGATCAGGAGTGCTCCATACTGCTTGCATAACGCTTTCAGCCCTTTGAGAAACCCTGGAACCGGGCGGACAAAACCGCAGTTTCCAGCTAAAGGCTCTACGATGACTGCAGCAATTTCCTCAGGATTTTTCTCAAAAATCTCTTTCACAGCTTCAAGCTTATTGTAAGGCACCGTTAAGGTGTCCTTTGCACAGGCTTTGGTCACCCCTGGACTCGTTGGAATACCAAAGGTCGCAAGCCCTGAGCCTGCCTTAGCCAAAAGGGAATCAGCATGCCCATGATAATTCCCCTCAAACTTCAGAATTTTGTCTCGGCTCGTAAAGGCTCTTGCAAGCCTTATGGCTGACATACAGGCTTCGGTACCTGATGAGACAAACCGCACCTTTTCCAACTGTGGCATCGCCTTACTGATTTCCTGGGCTAGCTTTGTTTCAGCCTCAGTAGGTGCCCCGAAGCTTAAACCATCCCTAGCAGCCTCAATAATCGCTTCCACCACCTCATCGCGAGTATGGCCCAAGATAGCTGGCCCCCAGCTACCTACGTAGTCTATGTATCGATTATCATCCACATCCCAGATATAAGCTCCTTTAGCTTTTGCTAAAAAAAGTGGCTCTCCTCCCACCGCACCAAATGCCCTTACGGGAGAGCTAACCCCTCCTGGCATATGTTTTTTAGCAGCGACAAATAAGGAATGTGAGCGACTTTTTTGAACCATGATGCCTCCGGCTTATAAATGGTAAAAACGAGAAAACCATATCCCTATACTGCTCAAGAATCAATTTGTAAAACAAAAAGCACGACCTTATCGTCGTGGATCAATAGAAAAATACGAACAATACAGGGAATCGGTGCCATTTTTTGAATCCATAGGACTACACGACCTTAAAGCACCAAATTCTCTATGCTTATCTAGACTCCCACTGAAGTGAAAATTATGAAATTTGAGCCTCAGGTCAAGCACTCTGATCCATAATAGATCAGTTTATTTAAGGCTACTAGAGCCTACCATTAAAGTTATGGAATAAAAATTTTGTGAAAATCAAGGTTTTCAGCAGCTAGCACAATTGCCACTGGGGGAAAGCCGCTCGTTGCCTTTAGCATACTGCGATAATAAATAGCATACTCCCTAATCGTAGCCTCAGGGTTTTCGCGAAATTTTTTAAGATCAGGAGGCAGCATCCCCATAAATACAAAGCCAGAATCCTTTGATTCCTCTCGAATTCTTTTGAACACACTCTGCTTGTCACCTGGTTCAAAGTAAATCTTCGAATCTGCATCCAATCTGCTTTCGTTGATCAAAGACTGCAATAGCTCTTCACCTGCCTTCATTTCAGATTCTTTATTGACAACAGACTTAAGGCATAAGCCTGCTCCGTCCCATGACTTGCTCGTTTGTAGCAAAAAACCTAAAGCCAAACTTAATCCAGCATTGTTTCTTTGACGTCCCCACCAAACATCAATGCGTTTATTCTTATTATGGGTGAAATAAAAGTTTAGGTTTTTAAGCTCCTCAGGAACCGTTTCGTCTTTTCCTGCCTGTAGATAGTGTCTGGTCGGAAACTAAATATTAATTTTCAAAAATCTTCTTATTTTCCAGTGATAAATGAAAAATACGATATTTTCGGCAAATAAATATCTTCGTG
>JABSRF010000368.1 GCA_013215275.1 Oligoflexales bacterium
TTATGTAAATTCAGCATGTTACATTTAGGAGTTTTACTTATCAAATGGTCCTAAAAACGGGGTCCACTATACGGAAAGAAAAAAAGGAGATTCAGGTACAAATCTATGAATCTCCTTGGATTCTTTATTGCACTATATTTAATCACTAGAAATCTTCGTAAAAAAAGAGTAGTAGTGACACTGACCTGTAAATCGTTTTTTCGTTGGAGGTTTAAGATGTTTAAAAGCACCACTCTTATTTTATTTTTGGCTACCATCAGCTGTCCTTTCGGTTCCTACGGCCAAGGCTATCTACACGATGAGGCCACAAGCGGTACGCATGCTCAAAGCCCTTCCTTAGTTCACAGTAGGTATCTTGAAATGTTTGAAGGCGCCCCCCAGCAAGAGGAAATTAAGCTGCTTTGTTCAGAAGGTCATATTGCGCTCAATAAGTATGGTATTTTCCATGTGCAAATAGAAAATCTTGACGACGAGTGGCTTCCTCAGTTTGAAGACCAAAGAGAATACTTGCTGGAAAATATTTCAGGAGAACAAGAAAACTTAGATAAGTTTTGGACACTGCTGAAAGAGTCCGTAGAACACTCATTGCAGGTTCTTTCTTCTCAAATTCAAATCAAAGACCACCTCCCCGTAAAAATTTCAATACGCGTGCATCCAGCTAACGAACCTTCTTTGGACAAGCCTCGATGGCACACAGATTTATCAGATTTTCATTTGCTCATTAGCTTATTCGGTGAAAGAGGTACGCTCTACCATGGTCCTGCAAATACAGGCGATCAGTTTGCAGAGTACTTCGATCTAAACATGAATAAGTTAGAAACCGGTTCAGTGGTGGAGGCTCCCCAAGGAAAGTATATCTTTTCCTCACAAGGAGTGAAGCCAGTTTACCATGCATCTCCCATTGCTAAACAATCAGGACGAGTGGTTTTGGTTTTACAGATTGGAAAAGGCCCCTCAACCCAAGAATGGTTAGATGAGTATCAAAATGGCCCAAGGCCTCGGTAAACAGACGTATTTACATTTTTTTCATATTTGCTGGTCATCTAAGAAACTTTTAGGTTTCTGAGTATGGAGCCAGCTCAAAATTAATCTTCGCTTAGCATAATCTTCACAAATAAAGATCCACCTATTTGTTCCGGTTTAAATTTTTTAATTTGCAAGGTGGCTGTTCAGAGCAGTATGATCTCGACTGTCAAAACACCTAAGTATCATTAAAAACCAGCTGAAATGAGGATAAAATCCATGAAAAAAACTACTAGGCGTGCTTTTGTCCAGGCAACAGGTGGCTTACCATTGCTTGGCTATGGTTTAGGTTTCTTGTCAGGTTCACCTATTAAAGCAAGCCAAACAAATATTGGCTACCAGGGAAACTCAAACAAACAAAAAGGGTTTGTAAGTTCTGGCTTTGAGCCCCTGGAACCACGCTTAGGAGACCGAGTGGATCTGGCAAATGGCTTCTCTAGCTATGTTTTAGCTAAGATGGGAGACCAAATAAACCAGCAAGGAGACCGCTTTGGGGACTGTTGTGACTTTACAGCCTTTCTGCCGGGACAATCGAAGGACCAGGCTTTTTTGTGGGTCAACCACGAGTATATAAACGTTGGAGTGCTCTATGAAAAAGATATGAAAGGCAAAGATAAAAGCAAAGCGCAGATAGACCGCGAAAGAAGGCTGGTCGGTGGAAGTTTTCTGGAATTAAAAAAAGTCGGGCAACGATATATGGTCAAGAGCGACTCCAGCTTAGCATTTCGTCTAGATGGGTTTTCTCAGATTCCATTGGTAGGGCCAGCTGGAGGTGAAACGGCAATCGGTACCATGGGAAATTGTTCAGGTGGACTAACGCCCTGGGGAAGCATCTTAAGTGCTGAAGAAAATGTTGATGATTACACCAACCCTTCCAACCCGTATTACTACGGCTGGTCAGAGCATTATACATTAAACCCAAAGCACTATGGTTATATCGTCGAGATCGATCCCAAGAACAAATCAGCCAGAAAGCTGACAAGCCTTGGCCGCTTCGCCCATGAAGGTGCTTGCATCCATGTGGCCAATAATGGACAGGTCGTAGCTTATATGGGCGATGACGCTCGCTTCGAATGCCTCTACAAATTTGTCAGTGCTAAAAAAGTTAGTGGGAATCCGGAAAGAGATCGAGATTTGTTGGTGGAAGGGACCTTATACGTTGCAAACCTCAAAACTGGGTCTTGGGAAGCCCTTACCCCTGAACACCCTAAACTAAAAGCCAGTGCCAATTTTTCATCTCAGTCAGAGATTTGTACTGAGACTAGAACAGCAGCAAAGATTGTTGGGGGAACCCCACTAAACCGGCCAGAGGGTATTGCGATAGACCCAGCAACAGGAACCGTACTGATTGCTTTGACTAACAACAGCAAGTCTGGGGATTACCATGGGTCTATTCTAGCAATACAGGAAGCGAATCAAGACCATGCAAGCTTAGAGTTTTCTAGTGAAACCGTATTAACCGGAGGACCATCTAGCGGAATATCTTGTCCAGATAACCTAGCAATCGGCCCAGGTGGGTTTCTTTGGGCAGGGATGGATATCAGCTCAACATCAATGGGTAAGGGCGTTTATAAAGCCTTTCCTCGCAATGGCTTCCATAGAATTGAAGCTGATGAATGTGGCAACCTCTATGCGCGCAGGTTACTACTAGCACCATATGGCGCTGAAGTCACTGGACCAAGCTTCTCAAATGACGGTCAAAGCTTGTTTCTTTCAATTCAGCACCCCGGAGAAGGCTCCTATGTGGCTACGGACAAGCTAACAAGTCATTGGCCAATTGGTGGTGGTAAGCCCATTTCAAGCGTGATTGTGGTCGATGGACACACTGCCAGCTTTTCTTAGGTAGCGGTCCTTGCTTAACTCCAGAGCTGATTGATTGACGGCCGTAACTGCTGATGGAATGTGTCAAAACCTTGCATCCAAAGGAAGGCTGGACATGTACTTATTGCAATTTGATTGTAAATGCAATTTAATTGCAATAACAGATTTGTGAGCCGATCCTATGGAATCACGAACCTGTTTAGCTAGAGCGTACGAATTTTCTTCGTTGAAGTAAAATTGGCTAACAATTGGGATTTACTGTTTTGACTAAGCCAACACTATTCGTTTGCACCTCGTGCAGGTACAAGTCTGATCAACCTGAATATAATGGAAAAAGAGGGGGATATTATCTTTCAAAAGAGTTGCTGGAAGATCCTTCAATTGCAAAATTGGTAAACATTAGAACGGTAAGCTGTTTAAGCGCTTGCAATCGTTCATGCTCCCTAGCTATCAGTTCTCTGGGAAAAACGACCCTAATGTTTGGCGACTTACCGGCTTTTGGCAGCAAGGAAGCTATTTCTGACTTGCTGACAAAGTACTCTCAGAGTGATGATGGTTTGGTTCCCAGGCAAGATCGTCATCCAATACTCAAAAAAGGTATATTAGCGAGGATTCCACCAATATCCTAAAACTTGCTGTGAGCTTGATGCTCCAGCAAGTAAACTTTTCGGAAGCGTATGGCTCCCATACTGAACCTAAACAGTTAGAGGAGTATAGTGGACCCCGTTTTTAGGACCATTTGATAAGTAAAACTCCTAAATGTAACATGCTGAATTTACATAAGGA
>JABSRF010000369.1 GCA_013215275.1 Oligoflexales bacterium
GAGGCCGTTAAGAATCCATTTGAGACCGTGACCGAGGTCGTAAGATTAAGATCAACCTAAGAGATTAGGGCTATACCTTCACCCATACTCAGGATCAGATCCGGTTCAAAAGACTTAGCTTCCTCTACGACGATAGCTGCTGCCAAATCCCAGATCACCGACAAATACAAAAAGCACACGTCCACCTCACCTTCAGGCGTCTGCCAAGTACTAGAAAAAGCATTGACTCCAAAGTTGTTGGGGTTCTGTCCTGCCTCGTTCCAGCGGAGAATAAGATCGCCAGATAGGTTCTTAAGCCGACCATTGAATGGACCAAAGCCCGTTATAAGAAGCCGCGGGTTGTTGTTTCTCGGAATCGTGCAGTGCTCGGCTTGCTGGGTCTGATAGCGATTGAAGAAGCTAAGCACTAACTCGTTGCCTTCTTCCCCCAAATCAGTTTGCAACTCGGAGGGTTCCTGCCCACCCCCTCCGCAAGATACTAAGTATATAGATGCGAGCATAAGCAGCACACTGATCGGACCATTCATAACTGAACTCCATGCTTCCATTGAAAAAGCTAGACATCACTAGATTTTTGGATAGATTTCTACTCGATGTAGCTTACACCAGCTTCCCCCGTAAAGGAAAACCCTTATGAGTTCAGATACCAAGCCAATGTTAGGAATCGTTATGGGTTCCCAGTCTGACTGGCCAACTATGCAAAATGCCGCTGAAATTTTAACTGAGATGGAGGTTCCCTTCGAAAAAAGGGTTGTTTCAGCCCATAGAACTCCAGACCTTTTGGCAAGCTACGCGAAAGAAGCCGCTGACCGAGGCCTTAAGTTAATCATAGCGGGAGCTGGCGGAGCGGCTCACCTACCAGGTATGCTAGCTGCTCACACATGGTTACCTGTCTTAGGAGTTCCCGTTCAAAGCAAGGCTCTTAATGGTATCGACTCTTTGCTCTCAATCGTCCAAATGCCCAAAGGAATCCCGGTGGCGAGCCTTGCAATTGGCACTAGTGGCGCTATCAATGCAGCATTACTTGCAATGTCCATATTAGGACTTAGCAATGAAACTTATGCAAAAAGGCTAATTAATTGGCGGAGAAACCAAAGCCAACAGGTATTGGACAACCCTATTCCTGGAGAGGTTAATTGATGAGCACTATCGATGAAATTGGTATCATTGGTGGAGGCCAACTAGGTTTTATGCTAGCACAAGCCAGCTTGTACCTTGGCATTCGTAGCCACTTCCTTGATCCGAACCAACATTCTCCCGCAGGATTGGTCGCTGAAGGCATCTACAAACCTTTTGATGATATTAATGCCCTCAGAGAGTTAGCTCAGACTTCAAAGGCTCTAACTTATGAGTTTGAAAACATTAATTATCAGGCTCTACAAGAGTTGGGGGTAGAAGCTCATCCTTCACCAACATTACTTCACAAGTCTCAGGATCGATTGGCTGAAAAAGAACTCTGCAATGAACTAGGCTTTGAAACAGCTGGGTTTTTGCCAATAAACAATTCTGGCGATCTAGAGCAAGCAGCTAATAAACTCGGTTTTCCCTTTTTAGTAAAAACCTGCAGGCTAGGTTATGATGGCAAGGGTCAGTTCTGGATCAACTCGGCCGAGGACTTTATGAAACTTCAGCCTAAACCAGGAGTTTACATTGCTGAAGCAAAAGTCCCTTTTGACCGCGAGTTATCCATTGCAGCGGTAAGGGGTAAAAATAAAGAAGTTCGTTCTTACCCGCTTTCTCAGAATTGGCACTCCGAAGGCATATTGAGGGAATCCTGCCCATTTCAGATGGTCGAAGAGGAAAGTGAGCTTGTTCAGACTCTACAAACCCAAGCAGAAGCAATTGCCAAAGCTTTTCTTGAGGCATTCGATTATATTGGAGTTTTAAGCATAGAGTTTTTCTTGCACAATGGAAAACTTTTGATCAATGAGCTGGCACCCAGGGTCCATAATTCGTACCATTGGACTATGAGCGGATCTGAAACTAGCCAATTTGAGAATCACATGCGCGCTATAGCTGGCTTACCCCTGGGAAGCTCCAAATTGTCGAAGCCTGTTAGGCTCTTCAACTGTATTGGCAAAATGCCTGCACCAAGAGACTGTCTTGCCATAGAAGGCTTACACTATTATAGCTATCACAAAGAACCAAGAGCTGGTCGCAAAATGGGGCACTTGATTTTAAGCGAGCCCAGCGAGGAATCCATCGAGTCCGTTAGAAAGTTACTCCTATAACGCCTCATACCAATTGACAGCTAGGACTCAGCCTCACAGCCTAGGCTAGAAAGTATTTAAAAGCTAAAATATAGAGGATCAAGCCAGCTTCACCACACGCTTTCTTTATCCCTTAGGCTCAGCAAATTTTTAAGGAAGGGCATGGCTTAGAGGCACCTTTGTTAGACGTTACCTTAGATTTCACACGAGGCAAAAAAAATGCGTATAAAATGGATCTTCATATTTTTTTGTTTTTTAATAAACTCACACGATTGTCTAGGAAGTGAAACAGAAGCCCCTAGCCCAAATATGATAAGGCTGTTTGACAACCTTGCTACAACCTATTTCAAATACAATTCGGTCAAGGTCACAGAGGGTCTGCCCGAACCAGAAAAGAATGCCAATGAAAGGTTGGACTATGACATTAGATTGCCCATCCCAATAGACCTGGGGGAAAAAACCATGGTGATTTTATTTAATAGGGCAAACTACAACTTTTTAGATAGCCATGATCCATACAATCAAGGAGGTTTTCAAGAGCTTATTGTTAACCTTTTAAGGACTGGTGACCAATACTCTTTTATGCTCAGTGGAGGCATGACAAAAAAAAACTACGACCAGCATATTTTGAGCCAGGTGTTATCCCAAGTATTTTTTAAAAATCAAAGGGTATTTTCGAGTGATCTATTCTTAAAAAGTATACTTTTCAGGGTAAGAAACATCAATGGTCGCCATGATTATGTCACAGTTTGGTATATGGTGGCTGATTTAGGAAATAGCTGGCAACTCAACTTAACCTTTCCTTCGGAGCTTTCCTTAGCAAAAGATCATAGCACCTCACTTTTTAAGTTTGGTATTAGAGTCGATGGCTTAGAAAATCTAGTGGAGGCTGAAGACAAAAAAGACTACTGGATGATCGGTTATAGAGCTTATGGGTTTGTGAGGTACGCCCATGCGATTTTAGACCCAGTTTGGGCATCTATTGAAATAGGAAGCGCTTTTGAAAATTTTGAAGCCTATGATTCAAGAGCTAAAGAGGCTGGAAAAAGAACCTCAATCGCTTCTCTATACTCGCTCTTAAGTGTTGGAGTAAGGTTTAATTAGGTTATGGTAAGTTAAGCTTTCTTTTTACCCAGGTGAGTTTCACATGGATATCCTAAGGAAATGAGTTTTACCTCATAATTGAAGTATTCTGGGTAAGTTTGAAGAAACCTGAGAACAAACCTTAGGTAACTCCAAATAAATATTCTACCCACTATTCATGTGTGATTAGAACGCTATATTTTGGTAGAAACGGATGCCTTTTGAGCTTCTGTTCTATTTTCTTGAAGAGCTTCTTTTTGATTGTAATTCCCTTCTCATAATGATCCTCGAGTAGTCTGACTACTGGGTGAATTCCTTTCCAAGTCATCGTTTTTGT
>JABSRF010000037.1 GCA_013215275.1 Oligoflexales bacterium
TTTGAAACCTCAAATAGCCAAATATATCAACTACCTAAATTGCTTACTAGTTAGTCAATAGTATGGGACCAGTGCCCGCCTCAGAGCAAGTTGAATTAACCTAGGTTGCGCTTGTCGAGCCCATATTTATCAACCTTCATAATTAGGCCTGCACGAGATATCCCTAATTCTTTCGCTAAGCGTGATTTATTCCATCTCGTCCGTTTTAATCCTTCTAGGATCATCCTTTTCTCTAAGGCTTCGAGTGCATCCTTGAGCTTTCCTTCCATACGATAGCCAGGATACTTTTGTTCAGTTCCTTCTTTAATCCTTTGGCTCAAAAATGCGTCATCAAGGTGAGTGTCTTCCCCTGATAGGACACATAAACGCTCGATTTCGTTTTCAAGCTCTCTCACGTTTCCTGGCCAGTTGTAGTTTAAAATTTTCTCCATACAATCTTTGTTAGGCTTTTTTTCCGGCAGATTGGTTGACCGAGCATATCGTTTTGTAAAGTGTTCAAGTAGGAGGGGGATGTCTTCTTTTCGCTCCCTTAACGGTGGAACAATTACATTGATTACATTGAGTCTGTAAAACAAGTCTTCACGAAAGGTACCCTCTTTAACCATTTTAGTTAGATCTTTGTTTGTAGCGCAAACAACCCGAGCGTCCGACTTTTTAATCGTTGTGGCTCCCACTGGAGTGTAAGTGCCCTCTTGAAGCACTCGTAGTAGCTTTACCTGCATGGGCATGGAAGTATCACCAATTTCATCCAAGAATAAAGTACCTTTATTAGTAGCCTCAAAAAGACCTACCTTATCTTTCACCGCTCCAGTGAATGCCCCTTTTACATGCCCAAACAACTCAGACTCAAGGAGATTTTCATTGAAGGCGCCACAGTTAACTGCAAGAAATTTTCCTTTTTTACGTTTGGAATTGTAGTGTAAAGCCCTCGCAATTAGTTCTTTACCTGTGCCATTTTCTCCTTGAATCAGAACCAATGCGGAAGAGTCACAAACTCGCTCTAAGAGTGAGTATAAACTTTGCATTGGTGAGGATTTACCGATCATCTTGTCAAAACCATACCTTGCCCCTAGCTCTGACTTCAACTCACTCACTTGTTTTTCAACATTGGATAAGTTGGCTTGGGTCATAAGAATTTCATCGACAACGATTTCAATGAGCTCGGTTAGGTACTCAACATCTTTCTCTGACAACACTGGTAAAGACTCGATGTGAGCAAGAAGGTCCTCTTGCTTGGTGAACTGGGTTCTAAGGTAGTTTTTGATGAGTAGTTTTTGCTCTTGTTCGGTCTCAGAAACGAGGAAACCGTCCCCGAATACGCACCCTAAGTATTTTCCATCAACGCGAAGGGGAACAGACAAAGTTGAAAAACCGGAATGGCAACGACTAAGGCGCGCTCTTTTATTTTTAGAACCAGTGGCATCAATGGTCGTTTGTTTGACTGTGCTCATGCACCCTTTGAAGCCTTTATCATCACCGGTTATGACCTTGCAAATTGGGTTGATTGGGTTAAAAAACTTACCTTCGGGGACTCCTCTGACGAACCCCTTTTCATCGGTAAAGTTGAGTTGAACGTTCCACCACTTACCTACAAGTTGGCGTAGGCGTCTGATGACATGGAGTTTGTCAAAATCTTGCCAGTTCACTTGATCTGCCATTACCACACCTCCCATTAAAGCCTCGAACCATTAATCGGATGTGTGTAAAAAAACTTTACAGCCTGGGTTTTGGGGGCTCAAATCAAGATGCGCTGCTGACTTTGGTTCCTTTGGGGACCTGGTAGGTTGAGTCTGGAATTGCCGATTTCTTTGGGCTGGAAAACTCAATAGTGGTATGATTACCGGAGCCTAGGTGTAGCCTAATGGACTCCATATACCCCTGTTTAGTGTCTAATCTTAGTTCAGCAGATTTAATGTCTCTTGAGGTAAGTGGGGTTAAGGTGATGTCAATTTGGTGATCAGTTTGAGTGGCCTTGATAATTTTGAATCTCTTCAAAAGCTCATCAAAATTCAAAACCATATCAACGATATTCCTGAGCTCTTTTCCCAAGCTTACTTGGGAGGGATAAGTGGTAGCCTGTTTTTTTTCCGGGAGGAAGTAACTTAGGGTTTTTCCGTCGTAGAGCCATTGTGTTTGACTGGGTGTTTCTAAAATCCATCGAAAGTGGTTGGGCTTACTAAAGAATGCGCGCCCAGTACTGAGGGAGGTTTTTTTTCGCAGGCTTCTGTAAGTTTTCTGGGTGAAAACCACATTAAGGTGCTCAAAGGATTTTATTTTTTCTTGGATGGCCCTGACTTCTTTTTCACTTAAATCCCCGAAAGCTTTCGAGCTTGGTAGGGTGCATAATGCAATCGCAAAAGCGCAAGCTTGAATAGCAAAGCGCCAAAGTTTATCGTTCCACAAGATGCAGCTTCTCATGATGACTCCTTCAAGTATTGGTCATAAAGGTGAGTGAGTATTTTTGTGACTGCACCCTTTCTAATCATATTGCGATTTCCTTCGAGATGTAAGCAAAAAGCTTCACAGCTATCTGGGGTTGCAACTCCGTACCATACCGTCCCCACCGGGCTTTCGAGGCTACCTCCACCGGGTCCAGCAACTCCAGTGGTGCTTACTGCAAAGTTACTGTGCAAAATTTGCCTAATAGAACTTGCCATTTTCATAGCAATTTCCTTGGATACAACCCCCTTGGCCCTGATCTCATCATGGGGAATTCCCAATAGGATACTCTTGGCATCCTCGGTATAAGTGCAGGCCCCACCTCTCAAACACTGAGAGCTCCCGGGTACATCTGTCAAGTGCGCGCTAATCAAGCCCCCGGTACAGCTTTCAGCTGTGGCGATCGTGTATTTTTTGTGAATCAAAGTTTCCACGATTTTCTTACTTATCTTAGCTAATTCTATTTCCATTTTTTGAGGCTCCAAAAGGTTCAACTAAGTCTATACCATGCAATGCCGATACGGGGTTGTAAATTGAAAGGCGAAGAACGAACTTACCAAAAGGAAACCAACAAGGATGGAGAAGGTTTGCGGCTCATGTGGAAGGGTCTACCGGGTAGAAAACGATTTTCTAACGAATACCAGCCAATGGCGTGTATGCTCAGGTGGCAACCTTTGGTTCAACTGTGATTGCGGGTCCACTTTGATGCTACCAAAGGGTAAGTTTCCTTGGTACTCGCCAGCAATGGCGATGGAAGAAGAAGCCAGCTCTATCTTCAATAAAATGGCACAAAAAGAGCAATTACCCCACATCCCCTCGGCTGTTATGGAGCTGCAGCAGTTGCTAGTGGATGATGAAACGGACTCTAATTTACTTGCCAAAGCTGTAAAAAAAGATCCATTTATAGCTGCAGAGGTTATGCGTGTTTGCGACAATATGCGCAGAATCCGGGGAGAGGGGTCAAAAAAAGAAGACCCATCCATGGAGTATGCCATCACCTTTATCGGGCGTAAACAACTTGCAAGCTTAGTGATGGTTGCCTCCATGAAAAAATTTCGCTTTAAGACCGAGCTTTTTGATTACAAAAAGTTTTGGGATGATGCCTTTTTGACAGCTGCAATTTCAGAGTTTCTATGGGTTAAGGTTTTTTCTCAGTCGGGGAAAGATAGAGCCTATCTATCTGGGTGCTTATGCAATATCGGTAAGATTGTTGCGGCAATTGTATTTCCCGAGGCATTGGATAAAGTGTGGCAAGAAATTTATGATCCTCAAACACAAGACACTTGGACGAAAATTGCAGAACGTAATGGTTTGGCAAATCATTGTATTCTTGGAGAGATTGGGGGTGCTTTTTGGGGGTTTCCTGCTTACGTCATAGAAGCAATAAAAAATCACGAAATCCCTTTACCAGATGACAACGTCAAAGAGCCTAGCCTAGTCCACATTGTTTGCTTAGCAAATATGTTGACTCATTGGGTCAATTTAGAGCCTCATCGATTCGATGAAAAGCGCTTATACGAAGAATGTGAATATTTGGATATTAACAACTCTCAAGTCGAGGAGCTGGTCAGTCAGGTGACAACTCTTTTAAGTGCTTAAGTCAAATTTTCAAGCTTCAACTATTTCATTTTGGTATTTTTTGTCCTTTCTTTCTTAGCTGATAAAATAGAGCAAATGACATTTTTAAGACAGTATTAATATGAAAAGATTAAAAGCACCAATTTTTGCTTTATTGATGCTCTCCCCTGATGCTTGCCTGGCATTGGCTACTGATGTGGGGGGAATCGGTGCTCTCATGATGCAGCCTAATAGCCAGTACTATCATTACAGTGCAGGAGCTTTTGCAGGGGTTTCGACCGAAAAACAAGGGTTTCTGTGGCGGGTTTCATTTATTGAAAGACCTAAGTATGAAACAAGCACTCATGCTGATGGAGAAGCAGGGCTGTTCACTCATTTTGGCACCAAGGTCACATCCGGTAAACGTTTCTATCTTTTGAGCTTTTTGGGCGTTGGTCGGATGTTTGGGTACCTCCAGGACCTGAACACCAAGGAGCGAAGATCTTATAATGTCGAAGGTTTGTCGTTCCAAGCTGAAGCGGTTATGCAGTTAGGGAGGTTTTTTCTATCCCTTTCCCATCAGACCTTTATAGCGAAAGATGGAGATGATCAGTTTGAGGCATATGTTGTCTGGCCCTTTAATTTTCTCTCAATGCGCATAGGTGTTAGCATTTGAAAGGATGTGTCTTAGATAGCTTTAAGATCTGCAGCCTGATTATTGTGTTATCATCCGTATTTTTTGACAGTTATGAGGCTGGTGCAAAAGAAGACTATACCCTGAGCTTGCAATATAGATCTATGACTTCAAATGCTGGTGGCCAACAATCTTATGCACTTAGGCTAAGTCATGATGATGAAGGAGAGTTTGTCCTGTTTTCAAACTTGTTCTTGTTAACAGGTCGATGGCCATTAACGGGGGTGGCTTATGATTGGCGTTTTGTCATCTGCTCGAGGCGTTGCTTTATTCGCTCATTTTTTCAAGTAGGTGTAGGTGCAACAACTGCAGGTCCACTGATGGAAGTCTTATGGAATCTAACCCCTTTATGGCTATTTAGAATTGATGTGGTCACTCATTTCTACTTCGCACAGGTTAAACCAATTCTATGGAACTACCCTTTATGGATAGGATTTTCAGTACCCTTTTAAGCGGGCTCATACTACTAATATGCCTTCCTTCCTCCAGAGGGCTCGCTCTATCTTATCCAACCCCGGTAGATTTTTCCCGCCAGGTTTTGAAATGGCCTCTTGCTCCAGAAAATCCTACTGTCAGTTATCGAGTGGTCTCTGAATTTCAATATGATTATGACCGTTTTATAACCACGATACATAGAGCAGCAGATTTATGGGGCAATGTCAGTGGGAGCTTGCTTGACCTTTCTTGGACTCAGGACAATCAAGATGCCTTGATCACATTGCACCTGCAAAGCAGTATCAATGACACGAGCTTTTCAGCTGGATATGCAGAGTTTGATGAGGTTGGAGAAGAGGGAGAGCCTATTCATTGTAGTATCTTCATTTTGGTGTCACCCAGTTTTTCATTTAACTCAATCGCTAAAACGATCCTCCATGAGTTTGGTCATTGCTTGGGTTTAGGTCATTCATTAATTCCAGAAGCTATCATGAGTTACCTTTTAGATAAAAATAGGTTTCAACTCGACTTGGATGACATGGCCGCAATCGTTAGGTTGTACCCTCTGCAAGGTGATGCGCAAATAGCACCTGGATGTGGAGTAGGCACCAGGCAAAAAAGAAGTGAGAGCATTCAGCTTTTTCTTATGCTTTTGTTCCCCTTGATGGCCTTGGTGATGCGAAGGATCGTCGTTACCTTAGTAAGGTGAGAACCATTTCTGGCATAGCATTGGCTTGTGCCTGTACCGACAAGCCTGCCTGAGATAATATGCGAGACTTGGTGAAATTAGCTGTTTCTGCTGCATAATCCACGTCAACGATACGTGATCTTGCTGCATTTAGGTTTTCGTTAGACACCTCGATGTTGTTGATGGTGCTGTCTAGTCGCGATTGAACAGAACCTAAGGTTGCTCGGTAAGACGAAATTTCGTTCACGAATGTGTCGAGCCTGTACATAATATCCTGGGTGCCAGTTGGTCCAAGGTCCTTAGCGCCTCCTTCTGGGTCTTCAGGCTTTAATGATAGGTCGACTTCAGACGTTACTTGTCCTACTGCATTGTTGAAGTCCTGCAATGCAGATAAATCAATTTCTAATACATCTGGATCTTTTTCCGAGAAATCAGGAATACTTCCATCGATATCTGCTCCACGGTTTGAAGAACCAACAAAAATCTGAATGGCATTGTCGCTAGACTTAAGTATCTTGGTCCCATTGAACTCGGTTGAGTCTATGATTCGAGAAATCTCCTCTTTGAGTTGCTGAAATTCTTTGTCAAGAAATCCACGCTCCCTATTCCCAAGTGTGTCAGATGCTGCTTGTGAAGTTAACTCTCTCATCCGAATCGCGATATTCGAAACTTCGTTAAGGCTGCCTTCGGCAGTTTGAATGTAACTAATCGCGTCGCTAGCATTTCTTTTTGCAACATCAAGGGAACGAATTCTAGCTCTGATGCGTTCAGAAACTGCAAGCCCTGCAGCGTCATCTGCAGACCTGTTTATACGCTGTCCAGAGGCCAGTTTTTCCATAGAATCAGACATCTTGCGGCTGTTAGCTTGAAGCTGTCTTTGTGCCTTAATTGCCGTAACGTTGGTTTTTACTTCTAAACTCATGTCATGCCCCTTATGGTTTCAGATTCTTTAAGCTCAGTGTTTTTATCTAAGTAGTGACAAGGCCATTTCAGGCAATTGATTAGCCTGAGAGAGTACCGAGAGGTTGCTTTGGCTAAGAATTCTTTGCTTCGCAAGCAAGGAGGTTTCACTAGCATAGTCCACATCACGGATGCGGCTCATGGATGTGTTTAAGTTTTCAATCGAGATCGAGAGGTTGTTAATGGTAGAGTCGAGTCGACTTTGCATGGAGCCCAAGGTCGCTCTTTCGCTTGCAACCCTTTCTAATGCACTATCGATGGTGGTTAATTTTCCTGCAATATCATTGCGAGAAGGGCCTTCTTCGGTCATGTTGATTGGACCAATTTCAGACCCTGTATTGATCCCAAGGTCTTCTGTAGTAAATTTCAGACCTTCTAAGTTGATTGATAAGGTGTCTTGGTTAGATTCAGCAGCAGTGTTGTTTGGGCCTACTTGGATGATGTATTCAGTTCTTGGATTATCACCATCTTCTATGAAGAATTTGTTTTCATTGAATTCAGCAGTGGACGCAATACGGTCGATTTCGTTAGCAAGCTGAACATACTCTCTGTTTAGGAAAGAACGGTCTCGATCACCAAGGGTATCGGAAGAGGCCTGGACAGTCAGCTCCCTCATTCTGATTAAGATATTCCCCATCTCATTCATGGCTCCTTCTGCTACCTGGAGCATGGAAACAGCGTCATTTGCATTACGTTTTGCTTGGTTTAAACCACGGATTTTGCCTCGCATATTCTCAGACACCGCCAAACCTGCTGCGTCGTCCCTGGATTTGTTGATGCGGTAACCACTGGAAAGTCGTTCTAGGGATTCTCCAAGAGTTTTGTTATTGTTTGAAAGGTGACGCTGTGCAACTAATGAGGTGACGTTGGTACGAATTCGCATTCCCATGGCCTTACTCCATTCCGTGGTATTTCTTTCTAACTCCCTATGAAAACCCAGAGGATTTGGGAGGCATGTTCCCCCTTGGAACTTGCAAAAACACCATCGAGAGTTTGGTGAATTTCTTAAATTTTTTATTTGGATATCTCAAGGTATGCGCGGGAAATGAGAAAAATCATATGCTTGGATTTTTTGGAAGTGATTTAATTGGCTTAGCTGAGAAGATGGATGCCGCACTTGAGCGTTTTAAGGAGCAATATCAAGCTGTTGCTGTTGCTTGCTCGGGAGGTGTTGATTCAACAGCCCTTTTTCACCTGCTTTTGGCTTTGACCAAAAGAAAAAAAAATTTTCCTTTGGCAATCTGTCATACTAATTTTGGCTTGCGAGGTAATGAGAGTGACGCAGATCAAAAATTTCTTGAAAATTTAGCAGCAGAAAAGAAGGTTAGCATTTTTGTCCACCAAGCCGAAAAAAAAGAGCTGCAAGTTAAGCAAACTGGTGGGACTCAGCAGTGGGCAAGAGAGGTTCGGTACAAGGAGTTTGAGCGGCTTAGCAAAGAAGGCTGGCTAATTGCGTTGGCTCACCACCAAGATGACCTGGCTGAAAACATCATCCTGCGTATGGCTAGGGGCACTAGTGCTGGCGCAATGGCTGGAATGCAAGAGTGGAACCCTCCGTATTGGCGACCTTTGCTAACTGTAACGAAAGGCATGTTGGAAGCGTGGTTAGATAGGCATCAATTGCTGCATAGGGAGGACTCCTCTAATGATAAGATGGATTACAGCAGGAATGTGATTCGCCATCAAATTCTCCCGCAGCTAGAAGAGCTGTTTCCGGGCGCTAAAAGGCGAATTGCTCGTTGTGGAATGGATGCTTGGGATCTAGGTCAGGCCTGTCAAAAGGCACTAAGTTCTGAGATCGCAGCGGTTCAAAGTGATGCAGGCGTGCCTGTCTCGTGGTTTCTTGAAAAAGGCGAAGCAATGTCGATCCAGGCGTTATCAGCAATCATTGGGCCGCTTAAAAAAAACAGAAATAGTTTAAATCATCACTTACTCAGAAAGATTTGGGACTTGATCGAAGTTTCAGCACACAAAAAAAAATCGGGTAGCATCACCTTGCCAGCTGATGGGGGCTATATTGAGGTTTTTGATGGCTTTCTTCGCCATAACCCAGCTCCAAAGGCCCCTAACTATCAAAGGGTCAAGCAGCATGAAAGCAGTTACCAACCCTACGAAGCTGTGACTATTTTGGGGCCAAAATCTTCCACTACCATACAACTTCCCACATGGGGAGCTGGAGTTAAAAAACATCGTGTTTTGAGCATCGAGAATATGGGTGACCAAGTTATGGCAATCAGTGTTAGAGCGCCTAGAGCAGCTCAAAAGCTCAGATTTCCCGGCTCTTCGAAGGATTGGAGCTTGAAAGAGCTGATGACAAAAAACAATATACCCAGTGAGGCAAAACGCGATATGTTTATTTGCACTGAATTCTTGCCCAATGAAGCCAAAACAAATATGGTTTCTCTGGGCATTTTCTGGAAAGGCGGCTTAGTTCGTCCTGATCCAAAGGGCCACTTAAAGTGTGTGAAAGAAAATATTGCAGTGCACACTTTTGAGCATTGATATAGATAGGCATATTGCTGAATATATATTTAGTCTTATGCTATGTGTTGAGCGTGCATTTTATGGCAGATGAGTAAACCCTCATCAAGAAAAAATAAAAATGCACGATTAGTAAGATGATTAGTTCTTTATCGAGAATATTGCCTGGGAGCAAATATGGCGGCGCCATCACCGAAAGCAAACCATCCAAGGATTCTATTTCTAGTTTTGAGCTTTATTGTAATGGTTGCTTTATTAGCAAACATTCTGTCCTCAAATCAGGAGGTAGTTCAAGAAGTCAAGTATTCTGAGTTCAAAGCGGCAGTAGAGAATCCTCAGACTGAGCAGGACAGAATCCTAGAAGCCTCATTTCAAGAAAACCATCTGACAGGGATCAGGCAAGATAAAAGTAAGGTGCGGACCTATGTTCCTAACGATGAGCACACTCGTAAATTCTTAGAGGAACACGGAGTCATCCTCAACTACGAGGAGCCTGACAATGACAGCATTCTGAAGAGTTTTATCGTCCAGATCATCCCGATGATCTTTATCTTGATCTTTATTTTTATCATCATGCGCTCAGTGCAAGCTGGGGGCGGTAAAGCGATGTCTTTCGGAAAAAGTAAGGCAAAGATGATCAACGATATGAAGCCAAAGGTTACTTTTGCTGATATTGCTGGCATTGATGAAGCAAAATGGGAGCTTCAAGAGATCATCGAGTTCCTAAAGGAGCCCAAAAAATTCACTCGCTTAGGTGGCCGTATTCCTAAGGGGGTGCTACTGATTGGCTCACCCGGGACCGGTAAAACTATTTTAGCTAAGGGCGTTGCCGGTGAGGCAGGAGTTCCATTTTTTAGTATCTCTGGCTCCGATTTTGTAGAGATGTTTGTGGGTGTTGGTGCTAGCAGGGTTCGAGACCTTTTTGACCAGGCAAAAAAGAACTCTCCTTGCATCGTGTTCATAGATGAGATTGATGCAGTTGGCCGTCATCGTGGAGCCGGTATGGGCGGTGGCCACGACGAGAGGGAGCAAACGCTCAACCAACTTCTTGTGGAGATGGATGGATTTGAGGCCAATGAGGGCGTGATTATAATAGCTGCTACGAACAGGGTTGATGTACTGGACCCTGCTTTGTTGCGTCCTGGTCGATTTGATCGCCGGGTTCATGTTCCTTCGCCTGACATTAAAGGGCGTAGGGGAATCCTTCATGTGCATACTCGGAAGACCCCGCTTGCTGACGATGTTGATTTAGCCTTGATTGCCCAAGCGACACCAGGTTTTACGGGAGCCGACCTGGAAAACCTTATCAATGAAGCTGCCCTCATTGCTGCGAGAAATAATTCTAAAGAAGTAAATATGACCCACTACGAGTCAGCAAAAGATAAAGTTCTGATGGGAGCTGAACGTCGTAGCATGATCATGAGCGAGTCTGAGAAGAAAAATACTGCTTATCATGAGGCTGGGCATGCACTTTGTGGTTTATTAACAGAAGGTTGTGACCCAGTTCATAAGGTAACCATTATTCCGCGTGGTCAAGCTCTGGGTGTAACCGTAATGCTACCTAAAGAGGATCGATTAAGCCTATCGAAAGAATATGCTGAGGGCATGATCATCTACGCTATGGGTGGACGGGCAGCAGAGGAGCTTATTTTCAATGGTAAAACCTCCGGTGCCTCCGACGATATTAAGAAAGCAACAGATATAGCCAGGCGGATGACCTGTAATTGGGGTATGAGTGAAAAAATTGGCCCGCTTGCGATTGGTAAGCGTGATGAAGAGGTTTTCATGGGCCGAGGTATGAACTCTGGCGAAATGCATTCCGAGCGAGTAGCACAAGATGTCGACGACGAAATCCGGCGCCTCGTGGGCCAGGGTTACGAGAAGGCTCTAAATATTTTGAAGGAAAACAGAGAGAAGCTGGTTGAAATTGCTGAAGCTTTGCTAATCAAGGAAACGCTACACAAAGATGAAATCCAAAGAATTATGGCTGGTGAAAATGTAGTGACTGAGGATGAGATAGCCGCTTATAAGAAGCGGATTGAAGTAGCTAAGAACTGGAGTAAAGACCACCATGGCCAAGAAGCAGGTGGTCCATCAGTTTCCAACGAAAACCAAAGAGACAGCTCCCAGCCGCTAGATCCTTTGACTCAAGCAACATGAGGTCATGGAAACACTAAAGAAACGCTTCGAACCTTTTCATATCATGGGGGTTGTCAATGTTACCCCTGATTCTTTCTCGGATGGTGGTAAATACTTAGATCCAGAGCGAGCTTGTGCGAGAGCTCGTGAGTTGGTGGGTCAAGGTGCTGATATCATTGATATTGGGGCTGAATCCACCCGTCCCGGTGCTGTGGAGCTGAGCCTTGAACTGGAGTGGGAGCGCCTTGCACCCGTTTTGAAAGAAGTAAAAGGCCAGATTGATAAACGGATAAAAATCAGCGTCGACACCAAAAAGCCGGAGCTGATGGTCCGAGCAGCGAAGCTCGGAGTTGATATCATCAACGATGTCTCTGGTTTGGCAGATGCACAGACTTTGCAATATTTGGCACTAGAGAGTAAGGCCAGCTATCTTTCCATGCATATGAAAGGGAGCCCCGAGTCTATGCAAGAGAGTCCTCTGACTGGAGGGGGGGTGATAGGCCATGTATGCGAATTCTTTGCTCAAAGCTATGAAACGCTGCGTCAGGCTGGCTTCTGTCATGAAAGAATTTGGTTGGATCCAGGAATAGGGTTTGGAAAAACGGACCAGGCAAACCTACTGTTGATGGCAAATACGCCATATTTTGCCTCTCGGTACCAGTTGGCCCTTGGTATTTCCAGGAAGTCATGGATGGGGCGCCTTCTAGGCCTAGGGTCACCACTAGAACGTGATCCGCCATCCAAAATTGCAGAATTTGCCCTAGCAGTGGCGGGAGCAAAGATCATTCGTACTCATGATGTCCAGCGTCTGGCTAAAATTCGCTGGGAGAGCACTAAGGTAGAGCTATGAGGGAAATATTAGAGCAATTTGGGTGGTGGTCAGCAATTGACATACTGCTCATTGCTGTTTTTTTCTATTACGTTCTGTTACTGGTTAAAGGAACCAGAACTGCACAAATGCTCACTGGAGTGCTTGTCGTCGTAGCTGTTTTTTTGGTCTCTTCAGTGGTGCCTCTGACCACGGTTAACTGGGTGATGAACAAGTTTTACTCGTCTATTATCCTAATATTAATAATTTTATTTCAAGATGATGTGAGGCATGCCTTGAGTAAGATAGGCAAGCGGTCATTTATGGCGGCCAATGAGCACGTCGCCTCTCTTCATATCCTGGATGAAGTGACAAGGGCGTCTATTGCCTTAGCGAAGAATAGGATTGGTGCTCTCATTGTCATGGAAAGAAACATTATTCTGTCTCGCTATGTCGATATCGGGACTTTGGTGGATGCCCGTATTTCCAAAGAGCTGTTGATGTCCATCTTTCACACGAGCTCACCCCTTCATGATGGGGCCGTGATCATTCAGCAAGGCCGGGTTTCTGCTGCAGGGTGCTTTCTGCCACTAACACGCGAGGACAACCTAACCAAGGACTGGGGTACTAGGCATCGAGCAGCCATTGGCATTAGTCAAGAAACCGATGCTGTGGTTATTTTGGTCTCTGAGGAGAAGGGAGAGGTTTCTCTTGTCTATGATGGAAAGGTGATACCCATGGCAGACAAAGAAGAAATTCGGAAGCTTCTCCAACGACATTTGGTCGATGAACCAGAGTATGCGAAAAATTCGGAAAAGCAGCTTAGAAGCTCATCTTTATTTGAAAGAGTATCTTCTATAAACGGTCGCAAAAAATCTTGAGCACGATCATGGGCAACTTGTTTAACAATTTTCAATATAAGATTTCAGCCTTAATACTGGCTGCAATCTTCTGGTATATCGTGCAAGGGGAAGAAATCCTCGAGATAAACCGCCGGATTCAAGTCCATCTTAAAGTTCATGATGGTTACATGATTAAGGGGAGCTATGTAAGAGTTAAGGATGCAACCCTCAGCGGCTCACGGGTTTTGCTTGGCGATTTTTCCACGAGGCCTATTGAAGCCCAGATTACCATCCCGAAAGGAAAAATCGGACGCCTGAGGTTTCGCATTGACAAAGAGTTTATCCAAAACTGGAACCCTCGTATCAAGCTTACGGTCCATGATGCGTACATTACGGTCTATGTTGATGAAAAACTGACGAGAACAGTTCCCATCAAAGAGCACCTACAAGGCATTCCAGCTGAAGGTTATATCATTGAAAAAACGACGGTTGAGCCAAAAAAGGTCGTGGTGACAGGGCTTAAAACGGAAATTTCAAGGCTGCAGCATATTTTGACGGAGCCAGTTGATCTAAAAGGCTTACAAAAATCTAAGAGTTTTGAGGTTAACCTGCTAACAAAGGACCTACAGCCTGTTGAGCTTTCCTTGGAGCAAGTAAGCGTTTCTATCCAGGTTGGCGAAAAGAAAATTAATAAGCGTTTCGGTAGTATTCCTATCGAGCTAGAAGGGCAGCAACTTAGAACGCACTTAAGGCCTAACTATGTATCGATCGTGGTTCAGGGAACCCCTGGAGTTTTGAGTTTCATAAAACGCAGTGACTTGAGGGCATTTTTAGATTTGAGAGAGATTGGACCTGGACGCTATGAAAAAAAAGTTCAAGTTAAAATCCCACCGGATACTGTCCTTATTGAAACCTTTCCAGAGCATGCCATAGTTGAAGTGGAAGAGCCGGCTAAAGGAAAAACGCGCAAAAAAAAGTAGATTCTTGATGCTACGACCAACTCAGAGAAAAGCTATTGGGTGGTTGGTTTATCCGAGAGTAGTATTGAGTTAAGAATCAGTACAAAGGAGATCTAGGTTTGAAAGAAACGGTCGCACAAGACAAAGTCGAAAATAGGGTAAAGCTGTTTGGTACAGATGGTATTAGAGGAAGGGCAAACGTCTATCCTATGTCTCCTGAATTAGTGTTAAGGTTGGGCCAAGCTTTGGGCTTATATTTTAAAAAGCACTATGAAAAGCCAAGAATCCTTATAGGAAAAGATACCCGCAAAAGCGGTTACATGTTAGAGCAGGCTTTATCCTCTGGAATCTGTAGCGTTGGGGTCGATACCTTTTTTCTTGGCCCCCTGCCAACCCCTGGAATTGCATACCTGACTCGTGGAATGCGGGCAAATGCTGGCATTGTAATTTCAGCGTCCCATAATGCTTACTTTGATAATGGGATTAAGATCTTTTCTGCTGATGGTTACAAGCTCCCTGATGAGGTTGAGGAAAAGTTAGAATCTCTCGTATTTGATAGCACCCTCAACGCGCACTTACCCACCGGTAAAGCGATTGGCACAACCCAACGCATCGATGATGCAATTGGGCAGTATGCTGTCTTTCTAAAAGAACAGTTTCCTAAACACCTCACCCTCGAGGGGGTCAGGATTGTACTAGACTGCGCTAATGGCGCTGCATACAAAGTTGCTCCCAAGGTTTTTGAGGAATTAGGGGCAGAGGTGTTTTTGATAGGTGCCAATCCTGATGGTACCAATATCAATGAGGATTGTGGCGCTGTTTATCCAAAACGCCTCATCAAAAAGGTGAAGCTATACAAAGCTGATATCGGAATTGCCGTGGATGGGGATGCTGACCGTGTGATTGTTGTCGATGAAAAAGGTGAGCTCTTAGATGGTGATGAAGTCATGGCTATTTGCGGAATCCATTACTTAGAGCAAAAGCGTCTTAATGGTAATGCTGTGGTAGCGACGATTATGAGCAATATGGGCCTTGATATTGCAATGAGCCGGCACCAAGGTAAGGTTGTTCGAACTCAGGTCGGAGACCGGTACGTCGTTGAGGAGATGAGGAAAAACAACTATAACCTTGGTGGAGAGCAGTCCGGTCACATGGTCTTTCGTGACTGCTCCACAACTGGTGATGGTATATTGGCTGCTCTTTGTTTGCTTGAGATCTTGATCGAGAAAGGCCAAGGATTGCATGACCTAAAAAAATGCATGGAAAGGCTGCCTCAGGTGCTAAAGTCTTTTGCTGTGGACAAGAAGGTCCCCCTGCCTCAGCTGCCTGATTTAACGACGCTTATTAAGCAAATGGAGCAAAGCCTGGGCAAGGAAGGGCGTGTTTTATTTAGGTACTCTGGTACAGAAAAAAAGGCACGCATCATGATTGAGGGGAGTGATCGAGACCAGATCGAATCTATGGTCGAGGAGCTAGCCGAAAAAGCAGGAAACATGATAAAACAGGCACCAGCTGTGCTCAGTAATGGATAGAAATTGCTGGATCGTTATCTACATTAGGCCCAAGTGGGGGCTTTGAATCTGGCTTCAATTAAGGAAAGGACAAGCTAATGATACGGCTTGGAGTGAATTTAGATCATATTGCGACCTTAAGGCAAGCTCGCTTGGAGACTTACCCTGACCCCGTCCAGGCTGCAATATTTGCTGAATTGGGGGGAGCTGACAATATAACCTGCCATTTGAGGGAAGATAGACGCCATATTCAAGATCGTGATGTGAAGTTGCTTCAAGAAACGATCAACATACCCTTGAACTTTGAGATGGCATGCACAGCAGAAATGCTTGATCTGGCAACCCAACTGAAACCAAGTGCGGTTACGTTGGTGCCTGAGAAGCGAGAAGAGCTGACGACTGAGGGGGGCTTAAATGTCATTTCCATGAAAGAGTCTCTGCAAAAGGCCATTAACCAGCTAAAAGAAAACAAGATTCTGGTCTCTTTGTTTGTGGAAGCAAGCAAGCCAGTGATGGATGTTTGTAAGGAGTTGGGTGCAGATGCTGTTGAGATTCACACAGGTGATTTTTGTCAAAAGCTGTTAAGCGCTCATACGAGCAAAAGCCAGTTTGAGCTAGTTGAAGAGTTTCAGACCGTTTCAAAGCATGCGTCTGAGTTAGGGATGCAGGTGCACTTCGGGCATGGCTTGAATTATCGGAACGCCTACTGGATGCAGTTAATTCCCGAAGCTGAGGAGGCTAATATTGGCCATGCGATTGTTGCTAGAGCTGTTTTTGTGGGCTTGAGCCAAGCGGTCAAGGAAATGAAGGACCTTCTCAATAATGCAGACCATAAACCAAATTGGATTTGAATCATATGAGGTTACTTTGGGAGAGAACGGCAAGTGAGAGCGAACTGCCTGCTTTGGGTGGCGTGATTGCTTCAGAACTGACAGAACCTGCCTCTTTTTGTATGTGGCTGGAAGGTCCTCTAGGTGCTGGAAAAACAAACCTTTGTAGGTATATTTTGCAGGCGATTGGCCTCTCTCCTCACATTCCTGTTTCTTCACCGACCTACTCTATTATCAATGAGTATGAGATTTCTGATAAGCTTTATGCCCATTTGGACCTTTACAGAATAGAAGGGTCTTTCGATATTGAAGACCTTGGTCTTGTGTCTGAGAGAAGTGTTTCAGGGCTTTTTGTTGAGTGGCCCAGTAAAGTTGAGGATGAGTTACTGAGTCCAACCCACCAAATGAAAATATCTAAAGTGGGTGATGATATGAGCTTGAGAACTTACGCTTTCTATAAATGCTAATCCAAGCAAATAAAGCATATGAGAACTAACAGAGCATCTAGAACTGAGAGTCATCCAGATCATTCGCAGTTAAATTAAGAGAGCAATATATTAAATTAACCTCGCTAAACCCTGACTCCCATACCTAGAGTTGTAGAGCTACAGCTGAGCAAACTGAGCAATGTCTGTCATGTCTGCTGATACTGGTACCTTTATCACTTGCCCAACCACAACCATATCTGGGTTAGGTATGTTCGCTTGGTTAGCCTGCCAAATTGTTTTCCAAGCATCTACGCTGCCAAAAACTTTCTTGGCAATCTTGCTAAGGGATTCACCTTTTTTGATCTTGATTGAAACAAACTTTTCTTCGATTTCCGCTTTGTTTAGATCTACCTGAGCGTAAGTTCGAGAAAACTCTCGAGATTGCTCATCGATGATTGGAACCGAGATGACATCATTTGGGTAAATAAGGTTAGGGTTCTTGATGTAAGAGTTTGCATTTGCAATCAATGGCCATTTGTACATGTCGCCATAAACCCTTTGGGCAATCTTTGAAAGCCAATCACCCTTTACGATGGTGTACTTAAAGCTTTCGGAATCATAGCTGTCACCACCAAGTTGGGCAGTCTGGTCCTCAGCGACTTCCTCTAAGCTGTTCCCTACTGGCTCTGGCATGCTGGTGTCTTCACCGACAGCTAGGCCCATTCCAATGCCGGCATCCTCTGAGACAGGGCTGCCTAATTCCATCGGCTCCCCTGTTTCGATACCTGCTGTGTCATCAACTTCTTCTACATACTCTTCACCGTACTCTGAACTGTCTTCTTCGCCATCTTCTTCTAACTGCTCCTGCTGTTGATCTTCATCATCAGCGCAGCTCGACAAATTAAAGCTTAATACAAAAACTCCCAACAAAACCCAAAAAACATTGCTCATACTTGTAGTTCTCATTGCTCTCACCTCTAGTAAATGGATTTACAACACCTCATATAAACACAACTGCCAGTCCGCGCGTGGACGTATGCCGCAGTATAGTAACGACTTTGTGTCGTTCGGAAGTAGGGGTGATACCTTTAGTAAAAAGTAAAAAAATTTTGACAAGGGAAGTTGTACAATATTTTGTTGTAATAAAAATAGAGACTTAAATAGTGAGTTCTTCACTGGACTAATGAAACGAATGTCGGTGCTTATAGGTCTGGAGTAAATCCTGGTGACTTATTCATTCAATTTTTTAGCCGCCTCATAATACAGTGTCACATAAGTGATCGATATTTTAGTTTCAATATTACAGCAGGTTACGCACTATCTAAGACTTCCAGTGTTGACGGTCTTTTTCGACTATT
>JABSRF010000370.1 GCA_013215275.1 Oligoflexales bacterium
AGTGCGCAATCACAGGCCAGAACTGTACTAAAATTAACCATCAATGGGTAGGACATTTATTTGGAGTTACCTTACAGGGGCATTTTAGAACTTCTTTAGCCAGAATATTTCCTTCCAAGTCATACACCCAGCCCCTTGACTCCCCTCACCATTTTCAATAGATTAGGCCCGGTTTTTTAATCCTATCCAGAGAAAAGGCTTCCTATGTCCTGTCTATCTAGTTTCCTTAAACTTAAATCTAAACGCACTGGCTTGGCATTACTTATCTCTAACTTAATAATCTCCCATAACGTGTTGAGCGCTGAAAAAACTAAAGATCATGAGCTTAATTCAATCAATGAGGCCCCCATGCAAATCTTCCTATCAGGACCTCCTGGCGTCGGTAAGAGTACCATCCTCCAAAAAATTAGATCTGAAAGAGACGTAGCTCCGAAAAAAGGCTTTGTGGTTCATGAAATTTTAGGTGAAGAAGAACGTGTGGGCTTTGAGCTTGAGTTTTTGGATCGTGAGAACCGAAATCTGCTAGCTCATACCCAAAGGATGCTTTCAGGCACAAAGATGGGAGACTACAGCGTTGACGTGAAGATGATAGAAGAAGTTTTGGTGCCCTATAATTATGCTTTTTCCAGAGAAGAAAACGATGAGGTTTTTCTACTGGATGAAATTGGACGCATGCAGAATAAGTCCCCCTTGTTTTTAGATTCAGTGGACACCCTTCTTAACTCAGGGAAATCAGTGATCGCCACCATTGTTTATGATGATGAACCTTGGGCAAGAAAATATAAAGAAAGAGAAGAAAGCTTTTATATCAATGTCAGCCGAGAAAACCGAGATGATATTCCTGAGCTAGTTAGCATGCTGATGAAACAGCGATCCAAGTTTGGACAGCTTAAGGCAAGCACCCAGAAGGCTGTGGTGAGCCTCTTTCATCAGTATCTAAAGGCTGGAAAAAAGATTGAACTGAAAAAACTGATCAATCATACCCTCGCATACTTGCCCTCGCAAACATCACCTGGAAAGATAGAAAAAATAACAGACCACTCCTATCGGGTGCAGGGTAATCATGGGAGTTATAAGGTCGAAAAAAAGGATGGGCAATATAGCTGTGAGTGTGACTTTTTTCTTGGAAAAAAACAGTATCAGGGTCAAGCTGGAGAGTGCTCCCATATTCAAACTGGCAAGATTTTTGATTGAATCAGCCCCTTAACCCTTCCTTCCTCTCGAGTTGTCACATAGAGACAGATAAAAGTATCCGTAAAAAAACTAGCAATCATTGGCTTTAAGCTTCACTCAGTCTTTATATTATCCTTAGCTTTATTTGTTAGAAGCATCTGCTGAAAGAATCCTTTGATCCTCTCACTGAGCTTGTTGTTCCATCCAAAGGTTAAGCTGGTGGTTTAGGGCAATAAGTGTGCGTTCAAACCTAAGTTGGCGCACCCAAAGCATTTGACTAAAATTGATAATGATTATAATTAATATTATCTTTTTACTTTCGCTGAGGCTGACATGACCTTATTGATTCGATTTGCCCTCTCTTGTTGCTGCATGCTTATCAGTTTTGAAGTTTTAGCTCGCAAATAGCTAGATGATGCCCATACCTTAATCGAAGATGTCTTATTAAATGTCTTATCTGATACGGAGGCTCTTAGGGGTCTTTTTGAAAAAGAGGCCCACATCAAAACCACCATGTTTGAAGCCATTGAAGAGCAAATGTCTACAGGCAGGCCGGGCAGTGATGATGGGACAAAGGATAACAAACGGATTCGACACCTTGCTTTCTTTGCAAGCCTAGAGCTTGCAAGTAAGAGCGCAAAATATGCCACAGACCAATCCTTGAAAAAATCAGCTATGTACTCGTTTGTTCCTGGTCTTGGCTACCTGACAGCACATAGCATCTGGAAGGTCGCTAAGTACACAGCTATTTCGCTTGCAGTTCATAACCCCATACCATTTTTCGTTTTTTTAGGAGAGTCCTGCATTAAGTATGGTGGTGTGTATGGAGCGTGGTTTATGCTAAAAAGTGGTGTCGAAAAAAATGTTAGGGATAACTTTGACGTCTCTAAAAATGAGGCTGTCATTAGTTTTTATAGGCTTGACGGGATAGAAAATCTAGCAGAGCGGTATGAGAAAGATGTTAACTTTCAACATGAAAAAGACGCACTGGTGACCAAGTTGCTGCCCATGACCCAACAAAAATTAGGCCTTTTGGTGGATGAAAACGCGAGCTATGAGGACTTGGGAAAGTCTGCATTTACGTTGAGTGAGCTGGGGGTCTTATACCTTTTGTCTATTAACAAGGGATTCGTTTAAGCTGATAAAGTCACTCGTACTTTAAGATTTCCCTTGCCTTAATTAAGAAAATGAACTTGTTTAAGTCAGTGAGTGTATCGATTGTCGGAAAAAAGGAGCCGATCAAAATGCGCAACGTCATTGTATTAGCTTTACTTAGTTTAGGAAATATCATCGGTGTATGGCACTCTGCTGTAGCAAATGAGGATCGAGCTGAATTGAAAGAGGCCAACACGGATGACCTCTCATTCTCATTCTACAGAAAAGATAGCCTTAACTTTGAGCAGAATGTGAGAAGGCTCGTACATGAAAAGAAGAAACCTGTTCTACAAAAGACTTCCGAAGGTGGAGTGGATGTCTATAAATTACCGATAAAGGGATCCTACTTTACAAGTGAAACTGGGTATGAGCATGCTGTTATAGAAAGAGGTGAAAACTCTGAGCCACAAGTTAAGCTAGAAATCGATTACATCTACTATACCCGCAAGTGTGTGAAAAGAGTCCATGGCCCCTCTCCCGTGCAATCTCATTGTGTTAAGTGGTTGAATGAGCCCCATAGTGGAGTCCAGGTTTATGACTTGGACTTTTCAGCTGTTTCTCCCTCTCCTGCTGATGAGCAGGTGCACTTGTTGATAAGGAGAAACTCACAGTGGCAAAAAAAGCCAAAGCTTAAAAATCTTGCCATCGTTAGTCATGACGCTTCCTACAAAATTAAAAAGAAGCGCTTCAAGAGTAAATTGATGATTACAGAGGATTAAAAAGCTTACGGTGGTTCTCACTGGAGTGGGAATTCAATAGACACCATAAAGTGATCGATCAATTCAATGGCCTTGAATAGGTCGTCTGCTGCTTGGTTTTTGACAATGTATCCAGCTATATGCTGCTGATAAGCCTTGAAAAGATCTTCTTCCGAATTAGAAGTGGTTAAAACAAAGACGATCGAAGAGCTTAGCTTGGGGTCATCCCTAAGAATTCTTAGAAACTCGTGGCCATCCATAGTTGGCATGTTTATATCAAGCAGTATTAAGTACGGCTGTTTCAGCTTAGACTGGCCTTCCGAGCCTCTTAGGATTTCTAAAGCCTCTTCACCATTTTCAGCTTCAATGATTTCATTGGCTATTTTTTTGCTGCGAAAAGCTTCAATAACAGCTCGTCGGTCTATCTCATCATCATCCACCAGAAGGATCTTTACTTTGCTTGTGACCACTTAACTTCCTTTCACTGCCTGAGTACGGAGGTCATATGTTCATTGACTAGGCCCTAATCAAGTGACCTTTATAATGGCATAATTTTCAAGATTTTCACTGGATACATGAGCAAATTCACCA
>JABSRF010000371.1 GCA_013215275.1 Oligoflexales bacterium
ATTATGGTTTCGACTATCAATAGATTCAGATACTAGATGAGTTTAGTATGGTGCTACTTTGTGGAAACTTCTGTTAACCACAATTAGGCTATCGCTGCAGACAAAGCCTCTACAAAACCAATAATTTCCTGCTCCGTATTAAAAATAGAAGGACTTACTCTGATAAGCCCTGTTCCCTCAGTGGCAAGGGACTTATGTGCCAATGGCGCACAAAGCTCTCCAAAACCAATGTGAAATCCCTTAGAGGATAGTTGCCTTGCAATGCTCTGGGGGCTCGAATTCTTGGGTACGAATGAAATAATCGGTAGCTTTTCTTTGTCGTTATGGGCGTGAAATAATTTAAGTGGAAGTTCTTTTAGTCCTTCTAATAATATATCATAGACTTGTTTGGTATGAATTCCCGTTCCTTTGGGAAACTCTTGCTTAAGCCATCTTATGGAGGAGCCTAAGGCAATCGTAGCTGGAATGTTTAAGGAACCAATATCACAGAAAGAAAGCTCGCTTTGGCAGGTTTTCCTTGTGAAATCGCAACTTGCTGGGGCTCTTGCAAGCGGTACCTTTGAGTTTATGCTGATGATGCCCGTGCCTAATGGTCCTAGTAAGCCTTTATGGCCAGTAAAAGCACAGAGGTCTACACCAAACTCAGTCACATCGATAGGAATGACTCCTGCTGTTTGGGCGAAATCTGCCAATACCAAGGCACCATGGGCGTGGGCCTTTTCCACAATCTTTGCAAGCGGAAACACATCTCCTGTCAAATTGCCTCCATGGCAACACACCACTAGCTTCACAGTATTTTCTGATAAAAACTTTTCAAATTCCGCTAGACAAAAAATATCATCGTTGCGGTAGGTAACCACTTTGTGGACTACTCCAAGGTTCTGGACAAGACTGCTTATGACCCCAGAGCAAGCATAGTGTTCCATTCCCGAACTTATGATGCAGTCGTTATGGGTCCAGGCCATGCTATTAAGCAGGATGTTGATACCTGCTGTGCAACTATTGGTAAAAAACATCTGGTGGGATTCAGGAATCTTAAATGCTTGTTTCACCTCCGAGGTTACCGCTTCGATGGCTTCCCAAGATTCACTTGGTGCCCACTGGAAGGCTTTGTTCAAGCTATCACCACAAACTGGTGGCTTTGGAAAGCTAGTTCCAGCATTGTTCAAGTAGATTCCCTTATACATGACCATTCTCCCCACGAAGGTGAAACCTTAGGCTGCCATTTAAACAAAGGCACCACGATGGTGGTTATGTTGTCCTCAGACATCCAAGTTGCTTCCATGGTTAGCTTTTCCGCTGCCTCTTCGGCTGTCTTGCACTCATATAGTAGCTCTTTTATTTCTTCCAAGGAAAGCCCTTCAGTAAGGCCATCAGTTCCGAGAATCAACACGGTCAATTCTTTTGTTCTGGGAATGGACGTGATATCCGGTTCTGCACTGAGGCCATGGTCTTTTAGGCTTATGTTTCCTAATGAACGAGAGATAGCGAGGGTTCCCATGAGTCGCTTTGCACCAAAGGCCTCGATAACAGAGCCTCCCTCTTCTTCGATTCTAGCTTTGTCTGTGCTGTTTTCTGGCTTATGCTCCGTACTTAGAGTGAAGCATTGTTCTTCTTTTAAGCCTATCGCAGCAGAGTCCCCTAGCTGAACTAAATGGACATGGGTGGGGCTTATGATAGCAGCCGTAAGGGTGCTTCCACATAGTTTTTCATCTTGCTCCTCTTGCTCAGCTAAAATTTCTTCTTCAGTACTCTTTACAGAAAGCTTCAGAATACTTTCTGTATTTTGATCGGTGTTCCAATATTCTTTTAATTTAACTGGGAATATTCTGGAGCCTAAATCAGCAGCCGAGTCTCCTCCATGCCCATCGCAGACACCGGCATAAACTGTTTGATGATCTAAGGTTCCGATGAAATACCGGTCTTCTTGATAGGCCCTTCTATTTTGAAATTGAGATATGCCACAGAGTTTTTTTAAGTCATCGGCCTTTCCAGAAAACCTTCTTACACCTTGCTTCCAGACTGATTTTATGAGTGAGGGCTTGACTCTAGGAATCGACATTCCTGTGCTCGTCCATGTCGCTAAGGATATTAAAATGACCATATTTTTCATGAGGGGGTTTCCTTTAACCACCTTTGCTTGAACTTTCCTGTTGAGGCATTCCGAAGAAAGGATAGGTGCCTCTTCGTAAGCTACGGTGGAATTTACAAGGTTAGACGGCTTGCCAAAGGCAAAACTAGGCCATTGTAGCTTAGGTAGGCTAGGAATCCAAGTTAAGCTTTTGAGAGCATTAAAATGAGCAGCTGAGGCTAAGTGGGAGATCTGTAAAAGGCTTATGGTTAATTGCCATAGTCTGTATGCATTTTTTCCATAAGGGCAATGCATTCTGTGCGGTACCCAAATGGATCAGTGCTCATGCCTTCTCGTGCCCATCCAGCAATCTCTTCATAAGAAAAAGCCGATAGCTCAGTGGCCCCTTTCAGCTTCATGGCAAAAGCAGCTACAGCAGTGGCAAACTTGAAATCCGTTGATGGCTCTACATCAAGATCTTCGACCAAACCACCTGGATGTTCCATCAAAGCGCTTTCGGATTCTCCTGGCTTTTTATACCTTAGTTTTAGATCGACCACTTTGCCTGCTACGGCCTTGGGTTTTAGAAGGATCTCATAGATTGCTGTTACACGGTGCCCTGCACCTATATCACCTGCATCTTTTTGGTCATTTTCAAAGTCTTCATTTGCCAGTCGACGGTTATCATAATCTATTAAACGGTAGGATTGTACGGTTTCCTGATTGAAAACTACCTGAATCTTAACGTCTTTTGCCACAGTCACTAAGGTTCCTGATAGTTGCCTAATAAAGACTTTTCTAGCCTCAGCTTTTGAATCTAAGTAAGCATACTGTCCATTACCGTTTCCAGTAATGGCCTCTAGGGTGGTGTCACTGGTGTTATGCATGCCTACGCCCAGGATCGTCAGGTCAATTCCAGATGAGGCTCTTTCCTCAACATATTTTACAAGCTGTTCTTGGTTTGTTATCCCTACGTTGAAGTCACCATCCGTTGCCAGAATTACCCTATTGACTCCACCTTCTATAAAGTTTTCGCTTGCGATATTGTAAGCCAGTTTTATTCCTTCATATCCATTGGTAGACCCTCCAGCTGAAAGGCTTTCAATCCCTTGCATGATGTCTTTAATGTTTGAACCTGGAGTCGATGGCAGGGCAATGCCTGATGAGCCAGCATAAACAACGATCGCAACTTTATCTTGTTCTCTGAGGTTTTCGGCTAATAATTGAAGCCCTGTTTTGACAAGGTCTAGCTTGCCAGTAGCTGCCATAGACCCTGAAACATCAACCAAAAACACTAGGTTGCTATCCGGGCGCTCAGGCTGGGGAATTTCTTTGGCCTTTATTCCAATTTTTAGATAAGATCGCTCAGGATTCATGGGTGATATGCCAAGTTCCGTATGCACTGCAAATGGTTCATCTCCATCTGGAGGCGGATTGCTGGATTAAGTGCAGAAGAAAAATTTTCATCGCTTCGCAGGGCGACTTTAGATAACCTGTGATACGAATCTGCTTACTAG
>JABSRF010000372.1 GCA_013215275.1 Oligoflexales bacterium
GAAAAAATCCAGCCAAAACGTGCTAAAGCGAATATTTGGGGGATTGGCGATTACATTTCGCTACAGCGACTAATTAAGTTGTCATAGAAAGTAAACTGGTATTATTTTTGTTGATGCAAGCATTTATGGTTTTTGATACCTGTAATATTTATAGGTTTTGTGTTAGTGCATCGAACGAAAGCGATAAGTCGGATGACTAAATATTATTAATTATCACAATTTACAGGTGATGTTCGGGCTGGGGGTTGGAAAGAAGAGCATCTTTATTTGTTTATATTAGCAAGGAGTTAAACAGCATCTTAATGGCATACAAAATATCATAAAATCTCTTTCAAGTGATATTTGTAGAAATGGTAATCAGGCAAGGGGTGTCAAAAAAGATGGGTGAGGAGATTCTCAGCCTCGGTTTGGAAGGGCCTACTTGACCTCTCTAACCTCTTCTCTTGCTTGCACGGGTTTGGCAATTTCAAATAAAAATTTTACCACACTAGAATTACCCACTTCAATACTCAGAGTTTTCATTCTTTTTGGTCGATAAACATTAAAATCAAGCTTACCTTCATTCAAGGTGAGGATAGCCTTAATCGCCTTAATCGCCTCAGGAGTAAAATGATAATTGACCCCTTCAATTGACAATTGATTAGGCTCGTCGGCGCATTTTTCCATATATTCGACTTGTTCCTGCAACTCCCGGTAGTTTAAGGTACCCAGCCTCTCTCTACCGGCTGTGGATTCTACTTGCTGCAAATAAAACTCCAGGCTTTGAATTAAGCTTCCTAATTCATTGCCTATATTGGGGTCTGATATTTTTTTCTCTGTCTTTTTACCTGATACCCTCAAGCGGAACGGAGCAGAAAACAGACAGGCAGCTCCTTGAGCTATGCCAGCAGTGACTGCTACCAAAGGCATTAGTACAAGCGGATAAGTGCAGGCAGTGACACAAGTAATGCACTCAAAATCACCGTCATCAGGTGGAATCATGGCTTTCCAGGTTTCCTCAGGCCAACAGGTGCTGTCAATACAAGGGATGCTTCCACAATTCACCTCACAAGGCTTAACGACCTCCGTATAAGGGTTCTGGGTGATGTCATCTTTGTTTATGTTGTAGTTTTTGAAAGCAAGATTGAGCTTCTTGTTGAGTGATTTAGTCTGCTTATTAATATCGCGATTGAGGCCTAAGATCTCCTTATAATATGTCTTCGAAAAGTTGGCTTGATCGGTTTTCTCGAGTCTAGACCATTGGCTTTCCCAACTTTTTAAGTCGATGAGGTAGTTCCTTAGGAGGTTATAATCTTCAGACTGTTCAACCAAAAATAGTTGAGCTTTTGCTAGATTCGTAAAAGCAAAGAATCCAGCAACAAGGGCTATGGAGGTGATTTTAAATAAACTGATAACTCTGATATGAGATAGCATAATACTCCCTTCAATTGATTGGCTTGCGATCACAGTGCTCACAATCAGCAAATTTCATTAATTAAATTTATGATAAGGCGTCAACCTAAGTCTGGTGTGAGTGTCGTAAGATCTTGTATATTAAACAGATAATCTATGATTACGAAACGAGCAGGAGTGTTTATTTTAGGCTGGGTAGGGTAAAAATAATCTCGTGAATGTTCTTTTCTTGGTTTGATTCACACCGAATTTGCCCACCATGGCTAAGAACAGCTTCGTAACAGATCGCGTGCCCTAAGCCGGATCCCCTGTTTTTACCTAAGGTATAAGCAGGTGAGAATTCTATAGTCCTATCTTGCTTTGCAATAGAGCTATTTTCATTTCCGATGGTGATTTCGGTATAAGGACGATCATTGATGCTGGTATCGGTCGTTTTGACCCATATCTTGCCCCCTTGCCTTCCCGTCGCTTCTTTGGCATTTTTGAAAAGGTTAATGAAAATACGCTGGCTTTTTAGCTTATCTGCAAATAGTTTGTTAGTATGGTGTAGCTGAGTTTCGAGTTTGAAGGTCGAATCATCTAGGTGTTTTGCCTGAACCCAACAAGCCTGTAAGGTAGGAGCTAGCTCCAAAGGTTCTAATTTATTTGATCTTTCCTTGCTAGCCGTTAAAAGGTCGATCAAAAGATTGTCAACATAGTCAACGCTTTTCTCTGCATGGTTAGCCAAAGCAAAGGTTTGATCAAGATTAATGCGACCAGCCTTAAGCTCATTGAATGTGAGTTTAATCATATAAAATGGGGCCTTAATATCACAAGCGATTCGCTGTACGGTATTTGCTATGGTGTGAGCAACCGTGTTTTTACTGATGATATCGAGTTTTTCTCGATACGCCTCGTCCAGCTTTCTTTTGTAACGATCTCTTTGGACAATCATGGAACTTACTTCATTCTTGAAGAAGTAAAGATGGGCAATGAGAACAAATAGCATTGCAGCTAAGACTAAGAAGTGGGATTTAATAAGTACAAAGAAGTTAAGAATATCATTAAAGGCAGCCAGTAAAAGAATGCTTGAAGCAATAAAAACAACTAAATTTTGAATATTTCTTGCTCTTGTCATTCTTGACAAGGTGCTCCCAAAATAGCTGACAATAAAGATCAGAAAGTAGGGGAAGCATAGTGCGCGATAAAAAGTAAAAAACAAGTTTGGCTCACTGTAGAAAAGTAAGCAATTTACCAGAAGGATTATAAGGGTGAATACAGAATAAAGCTTCAGGGATTTACCCAAGTAATTCTGTTCAAAAAGAAATAAGCTCGTAAAATGGATTCCAAGCACCTTGAATAAAACAATTAAAAAAGCATTTTTGTGAATGATAAGACCAGAACTCCAAAGTCCTGAGCAACACAGAAACCCATAGGCTGACAAGCAAAGGCAGGAGGCAACGAAGTAAAAAAGAGCCCTGCTAGCAACCTTGTGCCGAAATACAATCGTTGCAAATAAGCCCAATCCAATAAGAATCAAAGAGCATGTGAAAAAAACTAAGGAATTTGGCAATCTTTCATTTATGATGACCGATGGAACTTCTTTAATTTTCGAATATAAAGGAGATAGCCTATAAACTTTCCAGACCAGTTTTTTAGATTTCAGGACCTTCATGCAAGGTATGCTTTTAGAAGGAATACCTGACTCGAGTAAGTCTCTTCTAATATCACCGATGTTTTCATTTAAGTTTTGCTCATCCCAAAGCTCCTGGTTTGCGACGTAGATTGGTGGAAGAAGAATAAAGTTTCCTGGATTGTTTTGGCACTGCTCAATAAGGTCGCTATTTTCCCAGGTGTCCAAGGTGAATTTCTCATGGGGGTTTTCCACTTCAACTTTGGTCCAACTATGGTCTTGTGGTAGCTCTATATTACTTGGTGTTTTCAAAGTGCAGATTCAACGTTGAAAAGCCAGTTAATAATCAATCGGTTAGCTCATTTATTGGTCTAAAGATAGAAGAACTTGGTGAGAGCGATTGTAAAAAAACATTTGGTGAAGATGCGGTGTTTGAAAATGGATCATGCTCGCTTGAGGTCACAGGTTCAGATATTAGTCGCTCGAATCTGTCCAAATTGATCTGTAATGGCCCAGACGGAACTAGACAATCTTCAGTTAAAATAGTTCATGAAGGAGGATTGTCATGGCCAAGATCAAG
>JABSRF010000373.1 GCA_013215275.1 Oligoflexales bacterium
TTTTTTTCAAGTACAATTTTTCTTTGAATTTTGGACGGCAAGATTAATTTTGCATTTTCTTATTGAATTCAAGATTTAGTCAGAACAGTTGTTTATAGCGGCATTGATTAAACTGTCAGAAACATATCTAATACTTCCTTCTTTATTGACAAGTTCTGCTTGGCCAATAACATCCTCATACTCTGAAGGCCAATTTGAAAAATTTGTTCGAGCTGCATAAAGATAGTTAATATTAAACTGTTTTAAAAAAATCCAAACACATTTTTTTGATTTGGGATTTTCCTGAGCCATTGTCTCTCTATAAAAACCGTAATCTAGCCCCTCCAAATAAAGCAGCATACCATCTAAAAAGTAAGCGACAGGCGTGTCTGCTAAAACAGCTTTTTCACTGAGAGAAAAGTTTTTACTCAAGCTTTTTCTATGTATATTTATAACATTTTCTCCATTTCTTTCCCCCATGGGAGATGGCATTGCATCATAGAAGTCATCTATTGTGTTTCCCATGTTTCTTTTCATTCCAGATAATTTTACTTCCATGGAAGAACTAAATAGGAATGGTATGACTAAAATTACGAAAAACCATTTGCTTTGGTGTGAGTGTTTATAAAGTAGGACAAAAGGTATGATAGCCAAAGCGATCAAGGGAAAATAAAACCTAGGAAAAACATCAGCATTATAAAAAATTGGCCACAATAGAAAAGCCACTCCTAGCATCAGAAGAATTCTATTGAGCATAGCGCCTTCTTTTTGTAAAAAACCCTTCTTATCTTTTACTTGGAACCATAATAGACAGCCTATTAGAAAGTATTTTATAGACCACATATAATTAAATGGAACTTTAAGCAAGATTAAAAAATACTCCTGTAAATTTCCAGCTTTTTTGGAGATGTCACTCCAATATTCCTGCATCATAGTCGTCCAACGATCAGACCTTAAAAAGGAAAACTGCACTGGGTGCACAGGATTATCAAAAAAATAGTAGTTTTTTATTAAAAATGGAAGACAAGTAAATACTCCTACTAGAGTTCCAAGTAATAAGTATCTTACATTTAAATTGGATCTGATTTTTCTCACAGAAAATAAAAACAAAACGCTAAAGGAAATCATGAAATGAATCCAAATAATCTTGCAGGATAAAGGAGCCACAAGAAAAAAGCTTAAGAAAAAAGATAAAGCACGCTGGTTATTGGTCTGTAGTAAGTATAGAATTGCCAAAACACAGCACGCAATTCCTAATAATAACGGCTCAACTTTAGCGTTAATGATCATATTATGAGAAGGCATAGAAAAAAGAATAAAACCTGAGGTGAATAAAGAGGTCAGAAGGCTCTTGGTTTGACAAAAAACGCTCTTAATTAAACCAAAAACAACAATTAAAAACATCTGAATAGACATGGTGTTTGTGATGCTTTGCATTAAGATGTCGTCGTTAAAAAACACTCTAAATAATAGGTAAAAATACTCGTAGTTTCCGGTAAAAAAAACATGATCATTGTAAAGTGGAATCTCTTTAAGAGTAAATTTACTGACTAGTTTTGCCAAATTTAGATGATAGTCCCATTGATCAGGTCTATAAGCTGGGTAGGCAGCATAGAGGAGGTCGATAAAGATAAAGATGCAACAAGACACTAAAAGAAGATTAGTGGGACTAAAAATTTTATTTTCTCTTGACCTCAAATTTTTGAAAAAAAATAATCCAGAAACAAAAAAATTCTTGAAATTCTTTTTCAACTCTGAATCTTTAAGAGCGTGTAAGAAAAAAATTAAGAATCCTAAAAGGATGGCATGTGCTAGATAGGGTAGTTGCCATAAACTTTTTGTTGAAAGAATTGCGGAGCAAAGGAGGATTCCAGTGCAGTAAGCAAAAACCCAGTATTTCTTAGAGACGTGATAGGAGAGTAGAAATAGAAATAATTGTGAAAAGCTTGCGATAAAAAATCCCAAAATCTGTATTTTCCATATCTGATCCATCAGAAAACTCCAATTCCACTATAGTTCTGCAACCTCAATTAACTTGGGTATGACGAAAGAATACCCTTTATAGGCCTAGCCAAAGCCATCAGAGAGACAAGGGATTATCACTGCCCATAAAAATATGGCTGGTCAGTATTCTAAACTAGGGCGGCTGGCTTCTTCAATTGTAAAGTTCTCGACATAAAATGCCTACTTCAGCTTTATCTAAAGTCTATCAAATGGACACTCTTTCTTACATTAGTGAGCGGGCCCTAGCTTTTTCATGGGTCGTCGTAAGCGCGAGGATCAAAGCACTTAACATGTTACGATGGTGTGTATAGCCGGCACCCGATGCTGTTTATTTATTGATCAACAGATTTGCGCATCTACAGTTTGATACCATTCGTTTGCTAACTGTCACCAACCTGGGTAAAAAGGCAAAACACAGCCTCGAAGAAAATAAGGTTCTAATAGGAAGTTTAGTTTTGAGCCAATGATGAGCTTTTTTACTTGAAGCATCAAGCTCTCTCAAGCTATGGTCATCCTTTGGTTAATTCAATTTCGAGAGAAACTGCCTCGTGTCAAATCAACGCCTTATAATCATACCTACTTACAATGAAGAACTTAATATAGAACCTCTTGTAAAGGCTATTTTTGTTAATGCCCCTCAAGTTTCATTGCTGTTTGTAGATGATAATAGCAAAGACAAAACCCGCGCTAAAATACAGGAAATGTCACAGCTGTATCCTCAGAAAATCAATATCATTGAGCGTCCTCGCAAGCTTGGGCTTGGTAGTGCTTACATAGATGGTTTCAAATGGGGCCTGAGCAGGAAGTTTTCAGTGATACTTGAGATGGATGCTGACCTTTCACATAACTCAAGCTACCTTAATAAGATCTTCACACTCTTAAAGTCCCATGACCTGGTTATCGGAAGCCGGTATGTTAAGGGTGGGGGCACCGAGAATTGGAGTTTGATTCGCCGCTTGATTAGCCGTGCTGGTTCGAGCTATGCACGTTTGATCCTTGGTGTCAGGGTGGAAGATTTTACAGGCGGGTTTAATGCCTGGCATGCAAGGGTTTTAGAAAAGATCAACCTTGATGATATACGCAGCGATGGCTACGTTTTCCAGATAGAGCTCAAGTACCGTGCTATTATGGCTGGCTTTAGTTTTACAGAAACACCCATAATTTTTGCTGATCGAACCTTAGGTCAATCTAAGATGTCTTTGGATATCGTTTTGGAAGCAGTTTATAAAGTCTTTCTGCTACGTGCTTTCAAAAATAAATTTAAGGCATTGGGTCAGAATAATACCAAGTAAATTCATTTGCCATCATTTGTCCTGTAGATCCACCGTAAAATCAAAGTTAATCTTTAAGAGTTCATCAACTGTGGTGGGAGCAGCCACCTCTTCAAGAAGCCGAATTGGTGTGCTTAGACCTAGGGAGTTAGCCATGTTAAATTCGATATTCGTTCCCATCACATGAAGTGCATCTGGTAAGGTTTTAACAGCTACCTCTATGGTAACTTGAGATTCGATAGAAGTATAGTGGACCCCGTTTTTAGGACCATTTGATAAGTAAAACTCCTAAATGTAACATGCTGAATTTACATAAGGA
>JABSRF010000374.1 GCA_013215275.1 Oligoflexales bacterium
CTCAATAGCTACTTTGGACTTGAATTTAGGTGTATGTTTTTTCTTAGAACCATGCCTTTTTCTCCTTATGTAAATTCGCCATGTTACATTTAGGAGTTTTACTTATCAAATGGTCCTAAAAACGGGGTCCACTATAGCCAAAGGCCAAGGAGCCCCAAACCGAAGTTATAAAACTAGGCTTTATTTGCTATGACTTGTGAAAAAACATTATTTGCCAAGTCATCTGCAACAGCCTTACCTACCTTGAGGCCATCAAGAGCTGCACTTACAATCCCACCAGCAAAACCAGCTCCTTCTCCACATGGAAATAAACCAGGATGACTTACAGATTGCAAACCCTTATCCCTCAAAAGCGTTACCGGTGCTGACGTTTTAGACTCTAAACCTACGATAAGAGCTTCATCACTCAGGTATCCGCGCATCTTTTGATTATATGCCGTGAGGGCAGTGCGTAAACTTTCGCTAATAAACTCAGGAAAGATTTTGTCCATACGAGCAGAGACCACTCCAGGTTTGTAAGTTGACTTTAAATCTCCCTTGCTACTGCGTTTAGCCAGGAAGTCATTTAAGCGTTGGGCTGGTGAACGGTAGTTTTCGCCACCATACTTAAACGCTTTACGCTCAAGCTCAGCCTGAAAGTCCATTCCATCAAGTGGGTGGCCTTTGAAAAAATCTTCGCGTAAAACATTAACAACAACAGCTGCATTTGCAAATCCACTTGCCCGTGCGTGATAACTCATGCCATTAATCGCAAGGTGGTTTTCTTGAGCCCCAGTTGGGAGTAGGTGTCCACCTGGACACATACAAAATGTCCAGATACCACGCTCACCAGCTCTCGCAGTAAGCTTGTACTCAGCAGCAGGTAAAAAAGTGCATCCACCATATTGGATCTGATTGATAAGTTCTTGAGGGTGCTCAATCCTAGCTCCCATGGCAAAAGGCTTGGGTGCCATAGCTAGCTTCTGTTCGTAAAGGTAACGATAGGTGTCCCTAGCAGAATGGCCAATTGCCAAAATAAGGTGATCAGTGAGAAGTTTTTCTCCATTGGAGAGCTCAACCTCGTACCTTGCTCTTTTTCCGCCACTCTTGAAGCTTTTAAAAGCAGTGTTAAATAGAAACTCACTTCCTCCCGAAGTGAGGGATTTTCTCATTTTTGCTGCAATCTTGAGCAAAAAATCCGTGCCGATGTGAGGGTGGGCCTCATACCTGATTGATTCAGGGCCACCGAACTCAATAAATTTTTCAAATATGTACCGCACTAAAGGATGATTACGACCGCAGGTTAGTTTGCCATCAGAAAAGGTACCCGCTCCTCCCTCACCGAAACAAAAATTACTCTCGGGATTAAAACTTCCTTTAGATCTTAATTTATTGACAGTTTTAATGCGTTTGCCAACTTCTTCACCACGCTCAATGATATGTGAAGGGATGCCCGCATCCTGTAGGCACAAAGCAGCAAATATCCCCGCAGGGCCAATCCCTATAATTACAGGCTTATGCCTACTGTTGAGTCCTTGGTATTCGGCTCCAGCCACTGGACTTTCGGCTTTTTTGGCGGTCCTTAATTCTAGAACATCAAAATTTCTAAGGAGCGACGATTGATCTTTCGCTTCAATTCCTAGCTGTAAGTTGTAAACAATGCGGCTTTTCTTGCGAGCATCAAGAGATTTTTTTATGACTTCGACACCTTCGATCAGCTCCCGCTCAACTCCAAGGTGTGTTGCCACTAACTCTCTATAATCTGTAAGGCGTGAAAAATCTTCGGCAGGTAGAATAAAGTTTTTCCAAATTAGTGACATACATCATCCTTAATTTCTAAAGCTCAGATAAGCGTTTATTTAGGCTTTTGAATAATCCACCAATCTCAAGACGAGGCTAGGGACCTCGAACCTTCTATACGTTTGTTAAGCTCTTGATTTATCACAAGGCTTAAAGCAAAGGTGGGTGCGAGCAAAATTTGAACTGCTGAATAATACAGAATTTTTGCTGAAATGTCAATCCAAACTTGGATTTAAATGACAATTCGCAATTATAGATTATTTTTAAATTGGATTAATTGGAAAGGATTGAGAGATTAACGATCTATGTTTCCGATCTTCTCAAGCACATCAGTGGTTTCCAAAACATGGACTTCAGCTTCAAAATTTTCAGGATTTGAACTAGTGTTAAGCGAAAATTCGTAATCATCACCATTGTAATTGCCATCGGTCACTGTATGCTTTTCTCCGTCACCAGTATCGACAACCACCTTAATGATGTTTTGAATATCACTGACTGAACAATTTACGTTCTCCGCATCTTCCGCTTCGCACTCAAAAGTTAGATGAGCACCCGAAATCACAGCTGGAGGAGAGGCCGGTATGTCTTCCTCTTCAGTCTCGGTATCTTGTAAGCCTGGGAAACTGGTGTCTTGTAGGCTTTGTTGCACCTCTCTGTGGGCATCGCTGCTGTTATGCTGCAAAGGACTAACCTTTGCACTAGCACTGCTTGTCACCACCTGCCCTGAGCTTTTTCTATTTTGTCTGTTTTGAGTTTGTTCACTGCTAGGCTCACCACATGCAGTAAGCAAGCTAAACTTCATAAACAAAATAATGACCAAATTATTGACATTAGGTACCATTCTTTTTCCCTAATAGTAATAAAAAATGTTCATGGTTCTATTTAACTAATCGGCATATAGGCCTACCGCTTTATTTTCTCTGGATTTAATCTATATATTACTGAATCCAATGAATATTTTTTTACAAAAATTCACTTATTAAATCTTCCTTAACCATGATAACCAATAAAAGCTGTTTGACCTTAGCATGTTACGGTTATAAACTGTTATTTAGTGGTTTTTTTTGATTATTTCTAAACAGTTATCAACACATTGGGTATTTAAATGCGCTTGTTAGTGGTGAGACACGGAGAAACGACTTGGAATAAGGAAAGAAGGCTCCAGGGTCATAGCGACACAGATCTTAACGATACTGGCATCTTCCAAGCAAATAAGGTTGCTCATGGCCTAAGGGACACAGAAATTTCTTTGGCATTTTCTTCAGACTTAAAGAGGGCGAGAGATACGGCGACGATCATTTGCCAAAAGCAAGGCAACCAAAACCTAGACCTCCTTACTGACGAACGCCTAAGAGAGTTTCATTTTGGCAGGCATGAGGGTCAACCAATAAACCCGGAGGTGATTGCAAGGATCAAGGAACCGAACCATCATGATGACCCTACTATGGAAACGTTCAATCAGGTGAAACAGCGTGTTTCTGCATTTCTGTCTACACTTCATGAGCAAGCACACGCACAGGCAACGGTCTTAGTTACAACTCATGGTGGCATTTTGCGTGTGCTCCTAAATATTTCTAACCAGCAGTGGGATAGCCCAATTACCAACTGTGCAGTTATGGAATTTACAATTTGCTCTAATGGTGTGCTCACTTTTAGTAGTGAATTAAATTTACTGGGCGATTAAAATTGAAGCTACACCGATTAATAAGTTACTAAATAAAAAGGCGGATTGCTAGATTAAGTGCAGAAGAAAAATTTTCATCGCTTCGCAGGGCGACTTTAGATAACCTGTG
>JABSRF010000375.1 GCA_013215275.1 Oligoflexales bacterium
ATAGCATTCAATAACAAGTTTTAGTTTTACTTATACAAAGCTATTTTTGGTCTGGACAGTGGGGTCCACTTCACCTTTCGCAGCAAAACATTTTATGGAAGCACTAAAAAAGCAACTACTCAAAAAAAGTATTATACTATGACTGATTTTTAAATAGGATAAAAACCTAATAAATACGTATAGATTACATATATGTAACTTCTGCTAATACTTGTGTGCTTATCTTTCCATCATTGGAATCTTGACCCCTTTTTCTTTGGCCACCTGAGCTGCTTTCTCGTAACCAGCATCCACATGCCTCACGATACCCATGCCTGGATCTGAGTTGAGCACTCTTGATAGCTTTTCTTTGGCCTCTTCACTCCCATCTGCAACAATGACCATACCTGCATGTAGAGAGTAACCCATGCCCACGCCGCCTCCATGGTGGAAGCTCACCCAACTAGCTCCATTTACAGCATTGATAAGGGCGTTGAGGATAGGCCAGTCAGCCACGGCGTCAGATCCGTCTAGCATTGACTCGATCTCTCGGTAAGGAGACGCTACGGAGCCACAATCTAAATGATCACGTCCAATGACGATTGGAGCAGATACCTTACCCTGTTTGACCAAATCATTAATGAGTAAACCAGCTTTTTCACGGTCTCCATAGCCAAACCAACAGATGCGGCATGGTAGCCCCTGAAACTTTATTTTCTCCCTTGCTGCCGCTAACCAACGTTTGAGGCCAATATCTTTAGGAAAGGCCTCAAGTAAGGCAGCGTCTATCGTCGCAATATCTTCAGGCTTACCTGATAGGGCTGCCCATCGAAAGGGCCCTTTTCCCTCGCAAAATAAGGGCCTAATAAACTCTGGAACAAAGCCTTTGAAGGCAAATGGTTTCTTAGCCCCTCCCTTTTCCGCTCCGGCCCGTACATTGTTGCCATAGTCAAAAACAATAGCACCTTTTTCTTGGCAAGTTACCATGGCATCCACAAGAGTAGCCATAGATTGATAGGAGAGTTTTTTATAGGCCTCTGGATCATTTTTTCGCAAGCTTTCAGCCTCTGATGGTGGGATCTGATGAGGTATATAGCCGTTGAGCTCATCGTGTGCAGAGGTTTGATCTGTGACGATATCTGGAATCTTTCCTAGTTCAATTAGCTGGGGTAAAATGCTTGCAACGTTTCCCTCCAAGCCAATGCTGAGAGGGGCCTTGTTCTTCTTGGCCTCTTCAACAAGCGAAAGGGCTTCCTCTAAAGTGGAAGCCTGCTTATCCAAGTACCCTGTCTCCAGGCGTTTCTTAATTCGGGATGCATCCACATCGATACCCAGAAAAACGGCCCCAGCAATCACTGCGGCGAGGGGTTGCGCGCCTCCCATTCCACCAAGTCCGCCTGAAAAAATAAACCGACCAGCAAGGTCCCCATCAAAGTATTTGTCTCCACAAGCTGCAAAGGTCTCATAGGTTCCTTGCACGATCCCTTGGCTACCGATATAGATCCAAGAGCCAGCAGTCATCTGGCCGTACATCATCAGACCTTTTTTTTCTAACTCATGAAAATGATCCCAATTAGCCCAGTTTCCAACAAGGTTTGACCTTGCAATTAGGACACGAGGGGCTCCAGGGTGGGAGCGGAAAATTGCCACTGGTTTGCCAGATTGGATGAGGAGGGTTTCATCGTTTTCCAATGATTTAAGGCAGGAAACGATGGAGTCGAAGCATTTCCAGTTTCTAGCAGCCTTTCCAGTGCCACCATAGACTACAAGCTCTGCAGGGTTCTCTGCCACCTCTGGATCTAGATTATTCATCAGCATGCGCATAGCAGCTTCTTGAGTCCAAGATTTACAGCTAAGGTTTGAGCCAGTCGGTGCTTTGATCGTCCGCATATTGTTTCTCCCTCCCTCGGTCTTGCAAGGTAAAAAAATTTTTAAAGAAATCATCCACCTTCACGAAGCCCGCTCGCATGAAAAACGAGTTCAGCATAATTTCCAAAAGTGAGGAGAGAATCAAGATTCTCCCTGCGGGAGTTTCGGTGGACTTACATCTTAATAATTCCCTTTAAGGTATCAACTAGTTTGCTTTGGGGCACACGTTTTTTCTCTTCTCCAGTAGCCATGATTTTTACCGAAGCTGTTTCATTTGCAATTTCGTCATCCCCCAAGGTCACCACCACTGGGTATCCTTGCCTGTTAGCATGCTTAAACTGGTTTGCAAGTTTATTGGTCTTAAGTGCTATGTCTGACTTGAGTCCACTTTTGCGTAGCTCTTGCAAGAGCTTGAAGGCTTGTGCCCTTGCTTTATCGGTGGCAATAGCTATGAACACAGTTTGATCGTCTAAGTCCTGGTCGACCTTTTTAAGCTCCTGAAGCCCAGCCAATAAACGGTCTAAACCGATCGATCCACCGATACCTGGTAGTTCTCGATTGAGGTAGCGCTCTACAAGTTTGTTATAGCGACCTCCTGAGCATATGGAACCAAATCCAGGAAGTGAGTCGATGGTGGTTTCAAATCCAATTCCCGTGTAATAACCAAGTCCACGGGCTATGGATAAGTCGATTATAATTTTGCCTGGATTTCCCTCGCTCAATTCGCTGACTGTTTCTACTGTGGTTTTTAGCTGGTCTAAGACCTGCTGATTTTCAGTGTCGCCTTCTAGGATTTCGGCGATTTTATCTAATTTAGTCCCTTTTTCTGGATCTTTATCTGCAATAGCTTCGATTAGTACTGCTCCACCACCAGGTTTTGCTCCTGGAATTTCGTCTAGCTGAGCGATGACTTTATCTTTGCCTATTTTTTCTAGCTTATCGATAATGATGAGGGCCTTAGTTTCAGCCTCTGAACCCTTAATCCCAAGAGTCCTTTCAATCAATGCGGATAGGATCATACGGTGGCCAATTGCCATGGTAAAAGGCCCAATATCGAGCCTACCAAGGATATTGATAAAGCAAAGAAGGATCTCCATATCTGCTTCAATAGAGTTGACCCCAACGATATCCAAATCACATTGGCAAAACTCGCGAAAACGGCCCTTCTGTGGTTTTTCTGCACGCCAAACATCGCCAATTTGCAGGCGTTTGAATGGAAAGTTCAAGGTTCCCTGGTTTTCGGCCACATAACGGGCAAAGGGGACCGTCAAGTCAAACCTCAGGGAAACATCTCGATCGCCGTTATCTAAGAAGCGGAAAACCTGTTTGTCCGTTTCTCCCCCAACTCCTAATAGGACCTCGCTGTATTCGAGAGCTGGGGTGCCTACAGCTTTGAAGCTTGCTTTTGCTGCCTCATCGCGGATTATATCCATGATTTTATAGCGCATTTGCATAACTGGAGGGTGGTAATCTTGAAAGCCTTTTAAACGCCTTGCTTGAACTTTATCGCGCGAACTCAAAAACGGGCTCCTTTAGTGGAATCAGGTTCTTTTTTTAGTAGGTAGTTTGCTCACCTTGGTGATGCAAAGAACGCATATAAAGAAAGTCTTAACTCCCCAGGAAGCTATTGGCAAGGTTCAAAAGCCATTAACAGAAGTTTCCATCAAAAAATGTCGTTTAGGTTATGATGATCCTTGTAATATGGGACTTTTTAGTACCCTTC
>JABSRF010000376.1 GCA_013215275.1 Oligoflexales bacterium
ATCGGAGACCTCATCAAGCTCTTGGATATAAGAGGCCAGTTGAGGTTCATTATAGCATTCAATAACAAGTTTTAGTTATACTTATACAAAGCTATTTTTGGTCTGGACAGTGGGGTCCACTTCACAGTTTGCTGAGCTTTTTGATGGCTTTTCTATTGGCTCAAACGACCTCACTCAGTTAACTCTAGGAATTGACCGAGATTCAGAGATTCTTTCTGATTTGTTTGATGAGAGAAATGATGCTGTCTTAAAGACCATTGCAGAGGTTATCAAGAAGGTTAGAAAAAAGGGGAGCAAGATTGGTATCTGTGGACAGGCACCTAGCGATTACCTTGAGTTTTCTGAATTCTTGGTGAAAGAGCAGATTCACAGTATTTCTTTAACCCCTGACACGGTCACCAAGACCACCCTAGCCATTAAAAAAATTGAAGAGCAGCTAAGCTAGGAATTTCTAAAGCAAGGGCAATGCCCTTGCTCAACCGATCGATTCATTGGATCTACACTGACCTGTCAAACCTCACTAAATTATTGAATTGGACTTTTTGGTCATATTTGATCCAGTGGGAAGATTAAATTGACGGTAACACAAGCTAAACATCCGGTGAGCAATTGATCTTTTTCTATATATATTACAGACACCTACACTTAGGGCCTACTAAACACAAATTTACACCTAAAATTCTCGCTATCAATTTCCGATATCAAATCTATAGAGAGCTTCTTTCCCTTAGGGGTTTCCATGTTAAAAATTATCTGTGTTTTGTTTAGTCTTGCAATATTTTTCGCTTGCGGTGCCGGTGATTCACAACCTCGCTACAAAGCTAATAGTAGCAATGTAACCGTTCAAAACACATCCACTGACAATACCACTGGAGACGGCAGTGGCGCAGACGCTACCCAAGGTGGTAACGGAAATAACAACCAAGCAGGCTCCGGCAACTCTGATGCAACAGCAAACCAAACGCCAGATAACTCTGTGGACGGTTGCGCTGCTGCACTCACTTCATTTACTACAAACATCACCCCAAGTATCAGTGCTTCATGCATCAACTGCCATGCAGGAACTCCAATTTCAGGCTCCATGCTTGCACAGGGTGACGATGAGGGTAATAGAGATATCTTCCTAGCTTTCGATACAACAGCGGATGGCTCGGACCTATACGACAAAATCTCTGGAGCCGTTAATCATGGTGGTGGGGTTCTAACCGGCCAGCTTTCCCAAACAGCCATAACTGCCTGGAAAACAGCAGAACAAGGCTGTGATGAAAATTAGTGAAACGAAGCTTTAAAAGCCTTTTCTAAAAGGCTTCTGGATTTAGTTTAGCGAATATAAATCGATAAAAGACCCAGTTTGCTGAAAACCATACTGTTTTCCATACTGACAATCCTCGAATTGTGCCTGATAACGTTCCAATGAATAGTATTTATAAGTCTCGCGTCGATCCCTGAGGTCATAGTCGAAAGAAACCTGGAAGTTTGGGGACGAGCGACCTCCCTCATACCTCCATGAGTACCAGCGATAGCCACCTGGTGCCAAGCTGTAGCTCTCCCAGTTATACCCATCCCATTTAGTTTGGAAGTTGATGGTTAAATTCGTCTGATTTCTAACGCACACCACCCCCCAAGATGTGCTTGCTGCCTCTTTTTCAAGACTAAAATTTTGTGGACTTGTACCGCTATTAAAGTCGTTGCTAAGGGCTTGACCTGCTAAGGTCATAGCAAAACCAAGACAGACTTTTTGAGTCCATGTTGCCATATTAGATTTCTTATATATTTGGATATTATTTACTTTGTTTTTTGTGCAAAATCTGGGCCGTCAAAAAGGCCCGTAGCAAGGGGACTTAGGAAGGAATAATGGTATTATAATGCAACCAACTGGTATACTTTTGTATCAAGGAGCCTCAACCGATGCTGAAAAGCTTGGCTTCGAGCTGCCTTGGTTTACTTGATGGTCTTCTGGCATCTGTTCCACTAGAAAAAGCATAACAAATGCAGCATAAGCACTGATAAGGGCCCCGGGAGCAAAGTTGTTAAAGCTTCCTAATGTGATCATTAAAACTGGTGTAAACCCACCGAATATCGACATTCCTACATTGTAAGCTAAGCTCGACCCGGTATAACGATACGTATGAGCAAAGGTCCGTGCCAGCACTCCAGGTAAAGGCCCTGAGAAGAGCCCCAAGAGTATGGAGAACAGCATGAGCCCTAAACTAACTTGGGTTTGATCACCATAGCTAATCAAGTAAAAAATAGGCCAGGAAAGAAGGGTAATCAAAGAGGCTGTTCCTCTTAGAATTAAAGTGGGAGCCCATTTATCAGCAAAATACCCAGAAACCAAAATTGCAAGGCATAAAACAAGGGTATGCTTGCTAGTCATTGCCAATGCTAAGCCTAATTCATAGGAACGTTCTTGGTGAAGGAAGTTCGCAAAATAACCATTCAAGGTGTAGGTCATCAAACCGATCAAACCAACCAAACCAATGCAACAAATGCTTTCGCGGGCCTGACGTTTCCAAAGCAAATGAAACGGAGCTAGCATACCTTCTTTCTGCACTCCAGCACCCTTATCATCAGTCATACTGATTCTAATTAAGGTAGCTGCTAGGCCAACGACAATACCGCTTGCAATAAAAGGTAAACGCCAACGCCAACCCGGAATGGCCTCAATTGCAAAGCCTTCTATCATGGTCGACATCCAATAACCACCACTGAGCATACCAAAGCCAGCAACAGCCACTGTGATACTAGTCGTGAATGAATAACGGTCTTTTAACAAATCAAGTTTGCTAAGGTAGGTTGCTGCCCCGCTGTACTCAGGACTGACAGCGAAACTCTGCAGGCTACGGAAAAAAAGTAATAGACAGGGAGCGAGCCACGATGCTTCGGAATAATCCGGAATCAAGCCAATTGCAGTGGTCGAACCTGCCATCAAAAGCATTGACCATAATAGAGCAGTTTTACCACCTTTTCGATCACCCAGAGCACCAAAAACAAGGGTACCGAGAACTCTACAGAAGAACCCAGCCGCAAATATAAGCCAAGTGTAAGTCAGCGCATGCTCACTTGGAGGCAGAAGCTTATGGGCTATGATTTTAGAAGCATATGCAAAGAGGGTGTAATCTAAAAACTCTAGGTAAGTTCCTAAAGCCGAGGAGACCACAAATAGCTGTGTCTTTTGAAGTCGCATAACACTCTCAAATTCTACTCAGGGTTAACGTTCAGCAAAACAGAAAAAGCCTAGCACGGAACGAGCCCTTGGCAAGAAGAAAGCTGGTTCCAGGAAAAAACAAACACCCCCTCAAACTCTTGTTTTGATGAGTTAATTTGACCCACCATAAAATCTCTCAGGATTGAAAAACGAAATTTCATTTATGATTGGGAAGTTGAGCTATCTTGAGACCTAGCTGGTTTTGAAGTCTGAATCAAGGAATTAGTGATCCAAGCCTTTGAAATATACACGTCATCGTATTTTTCAAAGTTTTTTATCCAGCCTGAGCGTAAAACCTCTTCCTTCAGGTGGAGGATGTAAGCGAGTGCTATGAGTTTGAGCCGATA
>JABSRF010000377.1 GCA_013215275.1 Oligoflexales bacterium
CATAGAGTGCGCAATCACAGGCCAGAACTGTACTAAAATTAACCATCAATGGGTAGGACATTTATTTGGAGTTACCTTATATCCAAGAGGGCATAAAAATAAGCAGTCCATCTCAGTCATTCTCAGTGCTCATTATGACCATAATGGAGTTTATTGTCGCTTAAGTGAGAAAGCTACGTCCAATCAATACTGTAATGGTGCCGCTGACAATGCTGCTAGTGTTGCAGCAGTTTTGAATGCAGCAAAAATATTGAAGGAAAGCATAAAATCACCGGTTTTTATTGCCCTTTGGGATGGAGAAGAGATTGGCTTAAAGGGATCGAAATATTTTGTTGAAAATCCTGTTGTGAATTTAAACCACGCAAAGCTTTTGCTTAATCTCGATATCCTTGGATTGAATTTCTTTGATTTCGAAGCTGCAAAAAAATGGCACTTCGTCATTGGCTCAGAGTCAGGCGGCAGAAAGTTAAAAAAAGATATCGAAGCATCATTCAAGGATTCGGGGATCCAACGCATTCAATTGTCCTATGTTTTTGGTGAACAAAGAAGCGATATGACGAGTTTTGTAAACAGCAAATTAAAGATCCCCTTTATATTTTTTTCCGATGGCGATGGTAGCGTTTACCATAGCACTGCTGACGAGGTGAAGTATATTAACTTCGAGAAAGTCAATACAGTGTCTGAAGTGGTGGCTAGCATCGCTACCAAAGCAAGCCAGCAAGATACTAAATACTCGTATCATAATCCAAAAGGAATTCTTGGGACACCATACATACGATTAGCAGACGTCAGAAATCTTGCCGCGCTTTTTAACGTGTTAGTAGATAACCTGAATTATGTTACCTTAAAAGAAGCGGAGAAATCTTTTGTCCTTCGTGCTTCTGAACGCATCAATAAACTGGCAAAAAACAGATTATTTCTTTCGATTGGTGAGCAAAAAGAGGTTGGAGAATTTATCCAAGGCTTAACTAGGATATCTCGAGATCACTTTCACCGCCAAGCATTGCCCAAGTTTTTGTAAAGCCACCGTAACACCAAATGAAGCAGCTTCGTTAAGGTGAGTGAAGGAGGTTACTTACAGCTTAGCTTGGGACAGAGTAGGGAGTGATCGTGTCTGCTTTCATTTCATATGCAGCAGATCCATAGACACTTTTACTCTCTTTAAGCTCTAAAATACCCTCTATCCAAATTGGCCCTGTTAGCTCTTGTATCGATACGCCTTCTTCAAGCTCAACAAGAACCACCAGATTGGGCGGGGGAGCAGGAACATGAATGCAAGCCATTTGATTGGGAACTAAGAGGAATTCTCTAATATTTCTGAGCCCGTCGCTCAAAGGGACAGCAAATCCAGGGATGCGTACTCGCTGATTGATAACTTTCAGCAGCTCAGTTGGTATCTTAAGGTTCTTGTAATCTAAAGCCTGCAATAAGCCCCATTCAACGGTCTTAATTTTGCTCACTTCCCCTCCTCCAGCAGTAAGCTGGATATGAGAGCTTTTATCGTTCGTACTCACCTGTATTGGAGGGCTTAAAAAGCTACCATTAGGGAACAAGTATGCCGTTAAGGCTGAAAGCAATATAAGGAAAGTCCCCCCTAAGAGTGTTGAATTCCAGAAACTTTTCTTCGATGATTTCAATTCGAGGGCCTCCAAGGTAACGCCAATATCCACAGACATATCCACAGACTACAGCACACATGATATGAGATATCATACTAAAACTTGGGAATTCGGGAAACTGGTGATTCAGATCTAAGTATGGATATGAGCAGATTTCTTGCACTAAATATAAGTTGTGAGAAGCTTTGACTTAGAATAACCTCTAGTAAGTTTTTTACCCCGAAGTCTAAAATTGGAGAATTTCTCATGAAACGGTTTTATTTAGTTTTGTTGTTGAATTCTTTTCTTATTGCTTTCCCATATGTCCAAGCTTCAGAACTGAAAAATTTTATCGATTATTGCGAGGAAGGCAGCTCTCGCGACAGTGCGGATGGCATAAAATATACCACGCAACGTCTTTTATGGACTGTGCAAACAAATGACTGCAAAAGTGCATATGAAAAGCTTAAAGCGCTGACCTCTCTCGACCTTCACTCTGACTCAGAAGGCGGGCACCAAATAAGCGACGTAAGGCCATTGTCGGGACTCACCAACCTGAGGCATCTAGATCTCAGTAGCAATCGTATAAGAGATTTGCAGCCCTTAGCAGCCCTGAAAAGACTCAGCACATTAAGTCTAAGAGGAAATCGCACTAGCCTAGACCTAAGACCCTTAAGCTCGCTTGTGAACTTACAATCTCTTGATCTTTGTTGGCTAGGAAATCATGGTGTCGCTCCTCTTCTCAAACTAGAAAAGCTAAGGTCCTTAGGAATTAGTGGAAGCAGCAAGCTAAAATCCCTTTCCCGCTTGAGTTTAGAAAAACTGGAGATTTCAAACGGTCACTTAAACCAAGGTTTTTTGCGACCGATTGCAATTATGGTCTCACTTAAAAGCCTCAAAATATGGGTAGGAAGCAGTAGAAGCCAGCCAGCAGATATTAGCTCTTTATATGCTCTAAGAAATTTAGAGAACCTAGAGTTTAGAGATGCTTGGAAACTTAAAAACATAGAGGTTGTCAAAAACATGAGCAGGCTTGAAGTTTTTGGAGCACCTTTCTCAAGTATATCTGATTTAAGTCCCCTTGCAGAGCTAAAGTATTTGCTGTCATTAAACTTACGTGTCAACAAGGTTCCAGCTGACAAAAATTACTGCCCCATCAGCCGAGGGCCTGAAGTACTCAGGCAGTACTGTAAAAAACTAATTGGTCGATTCGATTCCTAGTGGTCTTAGGCAGCTGACTTAGAAAGTTTTTGAATTTTCCCGATAATTTTTGACTTGAAATGAAAAACCAGTTGAGCATCATAAAACTTTATTCATGTCCGTAAGTGTACACTATTTTGAGGAAATATGAAACATTAAGTGTGAAATAAATCCTGCGTTTTTGTAGATCAGTTCACTCCTTCAGGAAAGGGGGCCCTACTCGTAAGGATGCCTTGATTTCACTCAGTATAAGGCTAGCGAATTAAACCTGAAGCCTACAAAGGTTGGCTTTGAGCAAGTATAAAGTTAATAGCCTTCGTATTTAAGTCAATAGCATAGGAATCAGAAATATTTGAAAATTTGTCAAATATATCAGTTACACATTGACTTACTTCTGTATCTACCCCTTGATTGAGAAAAAACCTCTAGCAAGCAAATTTCCTAGGTAGTGAGCTCCATAACTTGCGGAGTTCAACAGCTTAGAAATTCCTAAATAGTCGCCAATACCATAGCTCCTTGCGGATCCTTCTATACTAACTTTCATTCTGCTAGCTCGCTGAAAATTATCCAAGGGATCTGCAGGTATGATACCCTTCCTATAAAGATTTTGCCCTTTATATAACTCTTCCATAGCCATACCAGTTGCACACGAACAATTTCGCCCCAAAAAAGAGAAATCATTGAAGTGGACCCCACTGTCCAGACCAAAAATAGCTTTGTATAAGTAAAACTAAAACTTGTTATTGAATGCTAT
>JABSRF010000378.1 GCA_013215275.1 Oligoflexales bacterium
TAGAGTGCGCAATCACAGGCCAGAACTGTACTAAAATTAACCATCAATGGGTAGGACATTTATTTGGAGTTACCTAACTGAGCCAAGGAAAAATAAACATCCCCAATCTCTTCCAGAAGGTGGCTTCGGTCGTGTGGTTTACCCTCATCAAGCTTGCTCTAGCTCCAAAAACTCCGATTTCAGAACAGCGAAAACCTCATTAGCATGGTCCCAATCGAAATTGATCCCTGAGGCAACTTTTCCAATTTTATAAGCCTGGCTTGTGGATGGGTGGATCTTTTCGACCTTGGCTTTTTTGAAAACACCTTGCTCTTCAGCTGAACCTTGGCCCTGCTCCTTGGCCTTAATGCTGTGCCATTGGCGATGGAGAGAGTCGGGGTCGACCTTGCCATCATGCTCGTCTTTTTTAAAAACATGAGGATGGCGTCGCTGCATCTTTGTATTAATGCCCTTAATGACGTCGACAATCGTAAACGTCCCGGCATCTGCGGCAACCTGGGCATTAAGCACCACCTGTAATAGGACGTCGCCTAGTTCGTCACAGATAGCCCCTTGGTCCTCACCACCCATTGCAGCACTAGCTTCGTAGGCCTCCTCGATCATGTACTTGCGCAGGGAGTGATGGGTTTGTTCAATATCCCAAGGGCACCCGTCTTCAGGGTGCCTAAGGGTGGCAATGGTTTCACAAAACTTTGTAAACTCTTCGAGGGCCTCATGGGCCTTGGTCTCAGTCGTCATGCTTTTTCCTGATTATGAAACAATTAAGCTCGGTGCGTAGCTCGCAACACTGGGTACGCCCAATAAGTCTAGGCAAGTGTTGGCAAGGTTAGCGATGGTTCCCTCACCAGGAGCCAAAAGGCTGCGACCTGAGCTTTGACCATTTGGATCATAAATATAAAAAGGCACTTCCGCTAGGGTGTGGGACGTTTTGGGCTTTGGTCTAGGGTTCTGAAGAACTTCTTCCCATTGAGGAAAGTCGGCCTCCTTGCCTTCGAACATTTCGTCACAGTTGCCATGGTCTGCAGTGACCACGAGGGTTGTCTTGGTCTCCGAGCAGGCTTTAATGAGCCGTCCAAGCATCTGGTCGACGGTGCTCATGGCAATCACTGCAGCTTCCAGGCTGCCGGTGTGACCGACCATATCTCCATTGGCCAGGTTGATGCGTCCGAAGTCGAAGGACTGGTCTTTTAGCCTTGCGATAGTCGTTTCTGTGATTTCGGCGGCCTTCATCCAGGGCCTTAAATCAAATGGAAGGGTATCAGATGGGATCTCAAGGTACTCTTCCCATCCCTTATCAAAATACCCTGAACGGTTACCATTCCAAAAGTAGGTGACATGACCGAACTTCTGGGTTTCACTGCAGGCAAATTGTTTGACTTTCTCGGAAACTAAGTACTCACTGAGGGTATTTGAAATCTCAGGAGGGGTTACAAGATAATTGTTAGGGATGTGTAAATCACCATCATATTCCATCATTCCTGCATAAAAGATATCTAGTTTTGGGCCTCTATCGAAATGATTAAATTCTTCATCCTCAAAGGCCTTAGATATTTCAATGGCTCGGTCTCCACGGAAGTTGAAAAAAATCACACTATCGCCACCATTCATGGTTCCTGAAGCTTGCTTATCACCAATGCAGAATCCAGGGATGTACTGGTCTGTCATACTCGGGTCTTCGCGATAATGACTGATTGCAGCACTCAAGCTGGGGAACAAGGGGCCTTTTCCCTTCACGTGCACATCCCAGCCTCGAGCGACCATAGGCCAGTCAGCGCCATACCGGTCCATCGTGATGTGCATGCGTCCTCCACCGGAGGCTACCTTCGCATCACAGCCTTTTTCTCTAAGCCCAGAGAGGACACTTTCTAAGCGTTCAGCATATTTTTCTGCAGATTTCTCACTTACATCGCGTCCATCCAGAAGGGCATGGACTCTGATTCTTTTAGCGCCCTCATTTTCTGCCTGTTTCAACATCGCATAGAGGTGGTCCTCATGAGAGTGGACATTTCCATCAGAAAGCAAGCCAAGAAAGTGTAGTGTTCCGTTTTTATGGCATCTTCCTATGGCAGTCTTCCATGAGGGGCTTTTAAATAAAGAACCATTATCAATTACATTTTGTACCAGTGTGGCACCTTGGGCAAAACTGCGACCAGCACCGAAGGTATTGTGCCCTACTTCACTATTACCAATGTCTTTATTGCTAGGTAGGCCCACATAGGTGCCGTGTGCTTTTAATGTGGTTGATAGGGGTTGTTTGCTGAGGTAGTCCAAATAAGGAGTGTGCGCAAGGGCTACTGCATTTCCAAAGGTGTTTTTTCGCGCTCCGACCCCATCCATGATAACGACAAGTACTCGCTGTTTAACTTGCATGCCTTGGCTCCTTAGGTTGGCTATTTAACTGTAGCTTTTACGGTGCTACAGGCTTCGGTTACAGCATATACATGATGAGGGTCATTGATTCAACAAGCTTGTCTTGACCCTTGGTTTGCGTGCTTCTGAAGGGAAGTATTCGATGGGGTATAATTAAAAGCAACACACTCAAATCATGAGGTTCACTGTGAGGCTATTCATTGGAATTTTGGAAATATTTATTCTTTTAAATTTAGTCACATGCAAAACCAGAAGTTCCACCTCTTCAGACCTTAAGGCAACGGTACAAAGTGGTGATCAGCTGGTCTTTTCCTCTACAGAAAGCCAGTACTTCTATGAAACTCTTAGTAGACTTGAGAAAAAAATTGGAATTGAAAGTTCAAAAAAAGGTTTACGTGAGTTGAACGGGCTTGTGCACTGTAACCAGAATAGTGGCTATAAAAACTGTTATATACTCGTTAAAAACCTCCCAAGGGTGATTGATGGGATGACCCTCAACAAAGTCAAAACAGATATCGAAAAAAATTTTTTGGTTGAAAAGACAAAGTTGATAGACACAGTAAGCAGAAAAATATGGGACCATATCATAGAAACCCAGGCAAATATTAGATTTGAACCTGATGTTGTTGCCGATCTAAAATGTAGCTTTATAAGCTCAAATATTCCCTCTTTTGCACCCGAAAAAACGGATTGTTCCGTTTATTTTCCGCGTTTGCCAAATCAGGCAATGTTCGCTGATGATGAAGCAAAAACCATAGCTGACCTGCTCCAGGGAAACGAGGCTTATCAGCATTCCAATGGAATCGTTAATGGTCAAATTAACTGCCAATGGAAAAACGATGAAGCTCAGTGCGTCGTTAGCAGGATTGGTAGCGAGAAAAAAAATCAGAATTTTAATCTACTTGGAAAAGATGAATCTTTGTTTGTTTATTCTCGATTAATCTATGTGCAGCGCTATGTATTACCAACAAATAAGAGTTTTAATCCTAAAACTGTAATTTTTTCGCCAATAAATTGCCGGGTTGACTTGTCGAGCCTAAGGGAGAATGGGACTTATACCGCTAACTGCAGCGTTACGTTTACGGAGAACGCTGGAGGTAGGGTAACTCCAAATAAATGCCCTACCCATTGATGGTTAATTTTAGTACAGTTCTGGCCTGTGATTGCGCACTCTATGA